>NZ_JALIGE010000067.1:0-251388 GCF_024764835.1 Scandinavium hiltneri
AAGACTTGGTATTCTATTTAGCGTCTTTCGACGTTTAAGAATCCATGTCACTTTGAGTGCCCACACAGATTGTCTGATAAATTGTTAAAGAGCAGTGAGTTACGCGCTTTCGCTTGCTAACTCGAGGCCCCGTATAATACGTTTTCCTCATTCAGAGTCAAGCGTTTATTTTCGCTTTTCTCTGTCAGGATTTCCTGGGAAACCCTTCTGACCCGGCGGCTAGCGTGCCGTTGTTCCGTGTCAGTGGAGGCGCATTATAGGGAGTTCTGACGAGACGGCAAGTATAAATTTGAAAAAAACTTTCGACAGCTCAACATTCATACAAATAATGTGCCAGACGGTAATATTCGCCTGGTTTTTAAACAAAAACGAGCCCCTGAGGGCCCGTTTTTGCATTTATGTGACTTACTGCACTGCCACAATATGGTCGTCTTTGACTTTCAGCAGGATAGTTTTCCCAGGAATCAGCTCTCCAGAAAGGATTTGCTGTGCCAGTGGGTTTTCAATCTGCTGCTGAATAGCGCGTTTCAATGGCCGTGCGCCGTAAACCGGGTCATAGCCATTGGCACTCAGCAGCGCCAGCGCATCATCTTCTATATGTACATCGTATCCACGCTCTTCGAGACGCTGGTAAAGACGCTGCAGCTGGATCTTCGCAATCGATGCAATGTGTTTTTCACCCAGAGGATGGAAGACCACCACTTCATCAATACGGTTGATGAACTCTGGGCGGAAGCTGTGGCTCACCACATCCAGCACCAGATCTTTCATGTGCCCATAATCCAGCTCGCCGAAACGTTCCTGAATCAAGTCGGAACCCAGGTTCGACGTCATGATGACCACGGTATTGCGAAAATCTACCGTTCTCCCCTGCCCGTCCGTCAGTCGTCCATCGTCCAGCACCTGAAGGAGAATGTTGAATACATCAGGATGCGCTTTCTCTACTTCATCCAGCAGAATGACAGAATAAGGACGACGACGGACCGCTTCGGTCAGATAGCCACCTTCTTCATAGCCAACATATCCAGGAGGCGCACCGACCAGACGCGAGACGGAGTGTTTCTCCATAAACTCGGACATATCGATACGCACCATCGCATCGTCGCTATCGAACATGAAGTTAGCCAGCGCTTTGCAAAGCTCGGTTTTACCGACACCGGTTGGCCCGAGGAACAGGAACGAACCAATCGGACGATTCGGGTCAGACAAACCAGCCCGACTACGGCGAATGGCATTGGAAACGGCTTCTACCGCTTCGTTCTGGCCAATCACCCTGCTGTGCAACGCCTGCTCCATACGCAGCAGTTTGTCACGCTCGCCTTCCAGCATTCTCGCCACCGGGATCCCGGTCCAGCGCGCCAGCACATCGGCAATCTCTACGTCGGTAACGCGGTTACGCAGCAGACGCATGGTTTTGCCTTCAGACTGCTCGGCAATCGTCAGTTGTTTTTCCAGCTCCGGAATTTTGCCGTACTGCAATTCAGACATCCGCGCTAAATCACCGACGCGACGAGCCTGTTCAATCGCAATCTTCGCCTGCTCAAGTTCAGACTTAATCGTCTGCGTTCCGGACAGAGACGCTTTTTCCGCTTTCCACTCTTCTTCCAGTTCCGAATACTGACGTTCTTTATCGTCCAGTTCTTCGTTGAGCATATCCAGACGTTTCAGGCTGGCTTCGTCAGACTCTTTCTTCAAGGCCTGCTGTTCCAGCTTGAGCTGGATGATGCGGCGTTCAAGTCGGTCAAGCTCTTCCGGTTTGGAGTCAATCTCCATGCGGATACTGGACGCAGCTTCATCGATAAGGTCGATGGCTTTATCCGGTAACTGTCGGTCGGCAATATAGCGGTGCGACAATGTCGCCGCAGCCACAATCGCCGGGTCTGTGATTTGCACGTGGTGGTGCAATTCATAACGCTCTTTCAGGCCACGTAAAATCGCGATAGTGTCTTCAACTGTCGGCTCCGCCACGAATACTTTCTGGAATCGACGCTCAAGCGCAGCGTCCTTCTCTATATATTGACGATATTCATCAAGCGTAGTGGCCCCGACGCAGTGCAGTTCACCACGCGCCAATGCGGGTTTCAGCATGTTACCGGCATCCATTGCGCCGTCAGCTTTACCGGCACCAACCATGGTGTGCAGCTCATCAATAAACAGGATGACGTTGCCTTCCTGTTTTGAGAGATCGTTCAGCACGCCTTTCAGACGCTCTTCGAACTCACCGCGGTATTTCGCCCCGGCCACCAGCGCACCCATATCCAGCGCCAGTACCCGGCGGCCTTTCAGCCCTTCCGGTACTTCGCCGTTAACAATACGCTGAGCCAGCCCTTCGACGATCGCGGTTTTACCCACTCCAGGCTCACCGATCAGAACCGGGTTGTTTTTGGTACGACGCTGCAATACCTGAATGGTACGGCGGATTTCTTCGTCACGGCCGATGACCGGATCAAGTTTCCCCTGTTCGGCTCGCTCGGTGAGATCAAGGGTATATTTCTTTAACGCCTGACGCTGATCTTCAGCACCCTGGTCATTCACGTTTTCACCTCCACGCATTTGTTCAATCGCCTGCGTCACATTGGCGGTTGTTGCTCCGGCGGTTTTTAACAGGTCGGCAAGCGTGCCACGTGATTCAAGCGCCGCCAGAACAAACAGCTCTGACGAGATAAAGTTGTCATTTCGTTTTTGCGCCAGCTTGTCGCAAAGATTCAATACACGGACCAGATCCTGAGACGGCTGAACGTCACCGCCAGTGCCTTCCACCTGCGGTAAACGGCTCAATGCCTGATCGATGGCCGTGCGTAACTGCCCGGCATTAATGCCAGCTGAAGTTAATAAAGGACGTACCGAACCGCCTTCCTGATTCAGAAGTGCGCTCATGAGATGAAGAGGTTCGATGAATTGGTTGTCGTGCCCTAATGCCAAAGATTGGGCATCGGCGAGTGCAAGCTGGAATTTATTGGTAAGACGATCCAGACGCATAATTCCTCCCATAACAGGTCAATTTTGCTACTGGAGATTAAATGAGGTCATCCCTCAATTATTCAAGGTTAGAGACCTGGACTATGTGAAAAATATGTCAGCCTTCTGGATCGTCTTGATTCTTTAGGTTATATCAGCCAAATGAAACTTGCCATACGACCGGTGGTCCGATCGCGTCGATAAGAGAAAAAATCATCCTTTTCGCTTAGCGTACAGCGTTCACCGCCGAACACCTGAGTCACGCCGAGATTTGCCAGACGCTGACGGGCTAACTGATAGATATCGGCGAAATACTTCTCGCCAGCAGGGCGGAAAGCGCTATCAGCTTTCGCATCTTTATCCATGAATGCTTCGCGGACTTCCGGACCCACTTCGAATGCCAGCGGACCAATTGCAGGGCCAAGCCAGGCGAGAATGTTTTCCGGCTTAGCCTGAAATTGTGCGACGGTTTGCTCAAGCACGCCATCACATAAACCACGCCAACCCGCATGGGCGGCAGCCACTTCAGTACCCGCCTGATTACAAAACAGCACCGGAAGGCAGTCGGCAGTCATCACTGCACAGACCAGACCCGCCTTGTTGCTGTATGACGCGTCGGCCCGTTTGGAACCGTACTCGCCACCGGTCAGCGTTAGTATTGCATTACCGTGGACCTGCTCAAGCCAGACCGGACGCGATGGAAACGCGGCCGCTTCGTAGAAGCGACGACGGTTCTCTTCAACGTGCTCCAGATTATCACCACAGTGGGCACCGAGATTAAGAGAATCCCAGGGAGACGCACTCACGCCACCCACTCGCGTTGAGCTACATGCACCGACGCCCGCAGGCATCGGCCACTGTGGAACAATAATCTTGGTCATAACCAGGCGACGTCGTCCTTGTGTTCTTCAAAATCTGCGCGCATAGCGGCAATGAGATCAACCATATCCTGTGGAATTGGCGCATGCCATTCCATCTCGATGCCCGTAATTGGATGGTAGAGGCGAAGCATGGTTGCGTGCAGCGCCTGGCGATCGAATTTACGCAGTTCAGTGATGAAGGCTTCTGACGCCCCTTTCGGTGGACGCGGACGGCCGCCGTAAAGCTGATCGCCCACCAGCGGATGGGTGATGTGCGACATGTGCACACGAATCTGGTGCGTACGCCCCGTTTCCAGACGCAGACGCAGACGCGTGTGAATACGGAAATGCTCCATGATGCGGTAATGCGTCACCGCCGGTTTACCCATTGGGTGAACGGACATGTGGGTACGCTTGGTCGGATGGCGACTGATCGGTTCTTCCACCGTTCCGCCCGACGTCATGTGACCAATTGCGACGGCCTCATATTCGCGGGTAATTTCACGCAGCTGCAGCGATTCCACCAGACGCGTTTGCGCTGGAACGGTTTTCGCAACGACCATCAAACCGGTGGTGTCTTTATCCAGACGATGGACAATACCCGCACGTGGAACATCGACAATCGGCGGATAATAATGCAGCAGCGCATTAAGGATAGTCCCGTCTGGGTTGCCCGCACCCGGATGCACGACCAGACCGCGAGGCTTGTTGATAACGAGAATGTCGTCATCTTCATAGACGATGGTCAGCGGGATATCCTGCGGCTCGAACCGCGCTTCTTCTTCGATTTCAGCGTTGATGGCGACATGTTCTCCCCCCAACACTTTCTCCTTCGGCGTGCTACAAATGACGCCGTTAACCAGCACTCGCTGGTCAAGAATCCATTCTTTTATGCGTGAACGTGAATAATCCGGGAACATTTCGGCCAAAGCCTGATCTAAGCGTTGACCGAGTTGTTTTTCGGATACCGTTGCGGTGAGTTGTACTTGTTGTGCCATAAACAGCTTCTTCGTTTAACGTTGGGTTTTACGGCTTCGCCGTATAATATAGTGTGCTATTGTAGCTGGTCTTAATCGGGAGCAGGAATGATAATCTCCCGCATAAACATTCTGAGGAAAGTCAAAACGTCATGACGCGCATGAAATACCTGGTGGCCCTTGCCACACTCAGCCTGGCTTTGGCGGGTTGTTCCGGTTCAAAGGAAGAGGTGCCTGATAGCCCGCCAAATGAAATCTACGCGACTGCTCAACAAAAGTTGCAGGACGGTAACTGGAAACAGGCGATAACGCAACTGGAAGCGTTGGATAACCGCTATCCATTCGGCCCGTATTCTCAGCAGGTTCAGCTCGACCTGATTTATGCGTACTACAAAAACGCCGATCTGCCGTTGGCTCAGGCTGCCATCGACCGCTTCATGCGTCTTAACCCGACTCACCCGAATATCGACTACGTCATCTATATGCGTGGCCTGACCAATATGGCACTGGATGACAGCGCCCTACAGGGCTTCTTTGGCGTTGACCGCTCTGACCGCGATCCGCAGCATGCCCGTGATGCATTCAATGACTTCTCCAAGCTGGTCCGCGGCTATCCGCAGAGCCAGTACACCTCCGACGCCTACAAGCGCATGGTGTTCCTGAAAGACCGCCTGGCGAAGTATGAGCTGTCGGTTGTGGATTACTACACCGATCGCGGTGCATGGGTTGCTGTAGTGAACCGCACGGAAGGCATGTTGCGTGATTTCCCGGACACGCAGGCTACTCGCGATGCGCTGCCGAAGATGGAAAAAGCCTACCGCGAAATGCAGATGAACGCTCAGGCCGACAAAGTGGCGAAAATCATTGCCGCCAATGGCGACAAGACCAGCAGTTGATTGTCCTGATAACGAAAAAGGCAGCCCAAAAGGCTGCCTTTTTTTATGCAATTCGTGAGGACGCTGAACCGGTTTAGCTCGCAGTCATCCCATCAACTATGGCCCTCTTTTCCCCATTCCTCAAGTATTAAATCCCCTGTTCCTGTCCTGCCTCACAAATTACGCTGACTGACAAAAAGTGACAAAATAACGTGATACAAATCACACATTTTGACATTGAGAACGGTATGCTGGAATCACCAAGACGGGAAAGACAAGAGGTAAAATTTATGACAATGAACATTACCAGTAAACAAATGGATATTACTCCGGCCATCCGCCAGCACGTCGCAGACCGTCTCACCAAACTTGAAAAATGGCAAACTCATCTGATTAACCCCCATATTGTTCTGTCTAAGGAACCGCAGGGCTTTGTTGCCGATGCAACCATGAACACGCCGAATGGCCACTTGGTTGCCAGCGCACGTCACGAAGATATGTACACTGCCATTAATGAATTGATCAACAAGCTGGAAAGGCAGCTCAATAAAGTGCAACACAAAGGGGAAGCACGTCGCGCCAACGCATCGGTGAAAGACGTCAACTTCGTTGAACAAGAGTAATCCTTATCAACTGTGTTAATCCAACGCGCCTCCGGGCGCGTTTTTTGTGCCCGACTGTTTTAGCTGTTGACAGCATGAAAACAGTACGGTTACTTTAACTACGTGCTTCTAAGGAAACCCTGATGAAAATTGTCCCGTTCTTCTTCGCATTCTTTTTTACCTTCCCCTGATTGGGAGGCGTTTCGTCGTGTGATAAAGAATGCGAAGACGAACAATAAGGCCTCCCACAACGGGGGGCCTTTTTTATTGATAACAAGAAAGGCGACATTATGACTGCGGAAAACCCGTTACTGGCTCTGCGCGATAAGATAAGCGCACTGGATGAAAAGTTGCTCTCGCTGCTGGCCGAGCGTCGTGGGCTGGCTGTTGACGTGGGTAAAGCGAAACTGTTATCTCATCGCCCGGTACGCGACATCGACCGAGAGCGCGATCTGCTCGAGCGTCTGATTACCCTGGGCCAGACACATCATCTCGATGCGCACTACATCACACGTCTGTTCCAGCTGATTATCGAGGATTCGGTCCTGACTCAGCAGGCGCTGCTTCAGCAGCATCTGAACAAAATTAACCCGCACTCAGCGCGCATCGCATTCCTTGGGCCGAAAGGATCGTATTCCCACCTCGCTGCACGTCAATACGCTGCCCGTCATTTTGAGGAGTTTATCGAAAGCGGCTGCGCGAAATTCTCTGACATTTTCAATCAGGTCGAAACCGGACAAGCTGACTACGCCGTGGTACCGATTGAAAACACAAGCTCAGGTGCGATCAACGACGTTTACGATCTGCTGCAGCACACCAGCCTGTCGATTGTGGGCGAGATGACTATCCCTATCGATCACTGCGTGCTGGTTTCCGGCTCGACCAGTCTCGACCAAATCGAAACCGTATACAGCCATCCACAACCCTTCCAGCAGTGCAGCCAGTTCCTGAATCGCTATCCTCACTGGAAAATTGAGTACACCGAAAGCACGTCAGCGGCGATGGAAAAAGTGGCCGAAGCCAATTCTCCACACGTAGCCGCGCTCGGCAGCGAGGCGGGTGGCGGTCTTTATGGATTACAGGTGCTGGAACGCAATCTGGCCAACCAGACGCAGAACATTACTCGCTTCGTGGTCCTGGCCCGTAAAGCCATCAACGTCTCCGATCAGGTGCCAGCCAAAACAACGCTACTGATAGCCACCGGGCAACAGGCCGGTGCACTGGTCGAAGCGCTGCTGGTATTACGTAATCATAATGTGATCATGACCAAGCTGGAGTCGCGTCCGATTTACGGCAATCCGTGGGAAGAGATGTTTTATCTGGATGTGCAGGCCAATCTGGAAGCCGAAGCAATGCAAAGCGCATTGAAAGAGCTGGGTGAAATCACCCGCTCCATGAAAGTGCTGGGCTGTTATCCGAGCGAAACCGTTGTGCCGGTTGACCCGGCTTAACCGCCGATAAACGGTAGTTTCTTCATCCCTGCGACGGCAACAGGCAGGGTGAAGATTGCGCCGGAGAGCGGATATTGACGAACCTCTTCGGCGCTCATGTTTTCTCGGGTGGTAGTTATAAACAACGTTTTCATCTCAGGACCACCAAAGCACACCATCGTCGGGCAACGAACCGGCAAACGATACTCTTCCAGTTGCTGTCCCTCAGGTGAAAAACGTGCCACCCGCCAGCCATCGAACATCGCACTCCAGTAGCAGCCTTCTTCATCTATCGCGGCGCCATCCGGAATGCCCTCGCCCGCTCTGAAATGACGGAATGGTTCACGCTTTCCTGGCTCACCTTGCTCATCCAACGGCGTACGATAGATAACGCCATTTGGGGTATCCGAGGTGTACATCCATTTTTTATCAGCGCTAAAGGCCAGCCCGTTGGCACCGTGAATATCACACTGAATAACTTTCGGTTTGAGTTTATTATCTATCCGCACCAGCAGCGCGCCGTTGTAATCGCCCGGCCCCCAGAACGTGCCTGCGTAAAAACGGCCGTCACGATCGGTTCCGCCGTCGTTAAAACGAGCCAGCTGTGGATTACTCGGGTTATCGCAAATTTTACGCACCAGTAGCCCGCGACTGTCGCTTAACCAGATAGCGCTGCGCAGGGCGACGATAAACCCGCCCTTTTCCCGAAGTGAAAAACACCCCACCTCTTCTGGAAACTGCAATACCTGATGTTCGCCACTCCTGATATCGTAACGATGAATTTCATACTCCAGGATGTCGGCCCAATAGAGCGCCTGCTCGGCCTCGCTCCAGGTTGGGCACTCCGGCAAATGACCGGTGTAATCAAACAGCACATCAGGTTGAGCCATATTCGTTTCCCTATAAAAAAAGCCAGCGGGTTTCCCCTCTGGCTTTTGAGTATAAACAGTTTTTTTATTGCCGACTGTCGTTCGCCTGCCGTAACAGTGTCCGGCTTTCGCTCTGGAAGCGCTGAGCGTAATCGCCGAACCAGTGTTCAACCTTACGGAAGCTGTCGATAAAGGCTTGTTTGTTGCCCTGATCCAGCAGTTCAATCGCCTCGCCAAATCGTTTGTAGTAACGTTTGATCAGCGCAATATTGCTCTGCGAAGACATGATGATGTCCGCATACAGCTGAGGATCCTGCGCAAACAGACGCCCAACCATCGCCAGCTCCAGGCGGTAAATCGGTGACGACAGCGCCAGCAACTGTTCCAGCTGGACATTCTCTTCCGCCAGATGCAGTCCGTACGCAAAGGTCGCGAAGTGGCGCAGTGCCTGAATGAACGCCATATTCTGGTCGTGTTCCACCGCGCTGATACGGTGCAAACGTGCACCCCAGACCTGAATCTGCTCCAGGAACCATTGGTACGCTTCCGGCTGACGACCATCGCAGTACACCACAACCTGTTTCGCCAGGCTGCCGCTGTCCGGGCCGAACATCGGGTGTAATCCCAGTACCGGACCATTGTGTGCCGCCAGCATTGCCTGCAACGGAACGGCTTTCACCGATGCCAGATCGACCAGAATACAGTCCGCGGGTAGGGCTGGCAGCTTCTCGATTATCTCCGCTGTGGAGTGAATCGGTACACTGACGATAACCATTCCCGCATCGGAGAGCATCTCTTCCGCGCGCGTCCAGTCGTCCTTTTCGAGGATCCGCACCTGATAACCTGACAGGGTCAGCATTTTCTCAAACAAACGCCCCATCTGGCCGCCACCACCGACGATAACCACCGGACGCAGTTGCGGACAAAGCGTTTTAAAGCCTTTGTCATTTTCACTGGAGTAAGATTCGCGCATCACCCGACGCAGAACGTCTTCGATAAGATCGGGCGGAACCCCTAACGCAGCGGCCTCCTGACGGCGCGACGCTAACATCGACGCCTCGCGCTCAGGAACGTAAATCGGCAAGCCATACTTACTTTTGACTTCGCCGACTTCAGCCACCAGCTCCAGACGGCGCGCCAATAATTCCAGCAGCGCCTTATCTACTTCATCTATTTGATCGCGTAGCGCGGTCAGTTCAGCAACCATAAATTCCTCTTACGCCAGACGAGCCGCCAGCTGGCCGCGCAAATCTTTATCAAGTTCGCGCAGCAGCGCATCCGTCGCTTCCCAGCTGATGCAGGCATCGGTCACAGACACGCCGTATTTCATATCGCAACGCGGCTGTTCGGAAGACTGATTGCCTTCATGAATATTACTTTCAATCATCAGACCGATAATGGAACGGTTACCATCTTTAATCTGTGCAACCACGGATTCTGCCACGGCAGGCTGACGGCGGTAGTCTTTGTTGGAGTTACCATGACTGCAATCTACCATCAGCGCAGGCTTCAGTCCCGCCTGTTCCATCTCTTTTTCGCACTGAGCGACGTCTGCCGGGCTGTAGTTTGGCGCTTTACCGCCGCGCAGGATCACATGCCCATCCGGGTTGCCCTGAGTTTGCAGCAGGCAAACCTGACCAGCCTGGTTGATACCGACAAAACGGTGTGGCATCGCCGCCGCACGCATGGCATTGATCGCCGTCGCGAGGCTGCCGTCGGTGCCGTTTTTAAAGCCAACTGGCATTGACAGACCGGATGCCATTTCGCGGTGAGTCTGAGATTCTGTAGTACGCGCGCCAATAGCGGACCAGCTGAACAGATCGCCAAGGTACTGCGGGCTGTTCGGGTCGAGCGCTTCAGTCGCCAGCGGCAGGCCCATGCTGACCAGTTCCACCAACAGACGTCGCGCAATTTTCAAACCACCTTCAACATCAAACGAGCCATCCATGTGTGGATCGTTGATCAACCCTTTCCAGCCAACGGTGGTACGCGGTTTTTCAAAGTAGACACGCATCACCAGGTAGAGGCTATCGCTGACCTCTGCGGCAAGGGCTTTAAATCGACGAGCGTATTCAATCGCGGCTTCCGGATCGTGGATAGAGCAAGGCCCACAGACCACCAGCAGACGCGGATCGCGCCCGGCAATGATATCGGAAATGGTCTGACGAGACTGGGCAATCTGGTCTTCCTGTTCAATGGTCAGCGGGAATTCCGCTTTCAGGACTTCAGGAGTGATCAGAACGTGTTCGTCGGCGATATGTACGTTGTTCAGCGCGTCTTTTTGCATGATGGCGATCCTGTATAGCTCGTTTGCGATAAAAGGGTTTCCTCAGCGAGGTTGAGCCTACGATACCACACATGGTAAAGATTTCAATCCACAATTCGTAAATTTTACTTTACAGCAAGCGTTTTTAGCGCATTTATTTCACACATTACCGTAAATAAATCATTCCACTCGCGATATGCAGTGACTCCGCTATGCTGAAAGCACTGATATGGAGAAGCCTATGAAGCCAGTCCTGTGTGCGCTTTTACTTTTATTATTGAACGGATGCCAGATTGATCCCTACACCCATTCACCTCAATGGACCAGCACCGATTGGTACGGCGAAGGTATTGATGATGGCCGAAGTGGCGTGATCGCCCGAAGTGATAGCCAGCTGGCGAGCGACCAGAACGATCCCAAAGTCGATCGTAAAGCGTATCTGAAGGGTTATGCCTTGGGTCTGAAAGATATCTGCACGCCACATCTGCTTTTTGGCTGGGGTGTTTCCGGCAAGATTTACCCTGAAGGTTGCGATAGCCTGGATAACGCTGCGGCGCTACGTGAAGCCTGGCAGAAAGGAATGAATGAAGGAACGCAATCCAACAGGTTAAATTGATGGGCCTTCATAAACCCGTAATTAATGTTGGAACAATCAAACTTAGCGCACAGGGTATTGATTACGGGTGCTAATGACTGGCTGAGTATATATCCTACATCAATGCATTAATCCTGGATGCGTGGAACATGAGTGAGCCCCGGTAGCGACTTGTATTGTGCCCGCTCTCGTTGGCACTATTCCGCGCACCAATCTCACGACGCGCGGACTTGGGAAAAAATACCCCGTTGCCAGCAATAAAACGGCGCAGGGCCGCGCTGAAAACCACCGCGTAACGGTCGTCATCAGCGCACCCTGACGGTTAGTCTGCTGACTGAACCGTTGCGACTGTGCTGGCCATGCGCCAGCGCAGTACATCCACGGCGACAAACAGCAGTAAACTGACGCCTAATACGGGCATCGCTACGCCCAACAACACGGCCAGCGCAGATACCGTCCACTGCCCCACTCGCGACAAATCAAACCAGCTTTGGGTAAGTGTGGTCAACGGATTATATTTCGCAGGCGTTGGACGCCGACACCACCACAGCCGATAACCTACCACAATCATCACGCACAGCGCCGCGCCAAAGGCTACCAGCAGGATCTGATTCAGCACACCAAATAGCAGCCCCATGTGGAAATCCACGCCCCAGCGCGTCAGCTTTGCCATCAGCGGAAAATCAGCAAAACGCGTGCGATCGACGATCTGCATTTTTGCCGCGTCGATCGCCACAGCGTCGACCTGAGTCGGCCAGCCACGATCGATCTCCGTCACCGTCCACGCTTTGTCTTCACTTTTTGCCGGACGGATTTCAACTTTGCTGGCATCAATCCCTCCCTTCTGTGCCAGATGAAGTACGTCATCAAACAACACAACGTCCGGGGCCATCATTGCCATCGTCATTCCACCGTGACCGCCATGATGCTCAGCGTGCGGGTCTGACATCATCATTTGGCCATTCAACTGGGTATTCACCTGCGGCGTCAGCCAGTTTAACGCTGAGCGCAGCTTATCGACGTTACCGCCGGCCCACTGTGACCAGGTTAAGCCTGTCGCCGAGAACAGCAACATACCGCCCAGCAGGATCCAGCCCAGCATCACATGCACCCGACGATTATTCTGCACGCGGTTACGGATGCGCCGTTTCGGCCGGGTAAAGAACCACAGCGCAATTCCGCCGCAGGCCGCCAGCCACATCCACGATGCTGCCAGCTCGCTGTAAAGCCGTCCGACATCACCCAGCAGCAGCGAACGATGTGCGTAATCAATCCACTGACGCAGAGGCAAAATGCCGCTGGTGCCGTAAACCGTTATATCGCCTTTCACCGCCAGCGTTACGGGGTCGATAAACAGCGCCCGGCTTTCAGACTCACCCAAAGAGGGGGAGCTAAACATCACGCGAGTGGTTTCACCGGGCGTCAGTGACGGACGCACGGCATACAGCGCCAGGTTCTGGCCCGTCGCGTTTTCTGCCACGGCGATTTGTTCGGCCAGAGAGTGTGGCTCTCCGCCTTTTTCTGCGGTCAGGGCGTCGCGATACAGCAGATTTTCCAGCTGCGGCGTCGCAACGTACAGCGTGCCGGTCAGTGCCGCCACGAAGATGAACGGTCCGACAAACAGACCAATAGAAAAATGAAGACGACGCAGCAGGTTGACCCATGCCGCGCGCGGGGTGCAGGTTGTCATACTTTTCCTTTTAAAAAGCAAACAAGGAGTGTGGCGCTTGGCGCCCATTCTTATGTTGTTAACAGGTAAAAGCAGACAGACACGGCGGTGCGCGGGTAGGAGGATAAAGCCACGGGGAAAAATGCCAGACCTGCACGCGCAGTCGCGGCGGTCGTAAACGCAGGCGTAACGATAACGCGCAGACCAGCAGCACCAGGGCCAGAATAAGCCCCGGTACGTGCGCCAACAGCACACAGTAGCCGCAGGCCTCAGCGTGATCGACCGGCGTCGTGCCCGGAGGGTGCCCATCATGATGCTCGCTCATCATCGACATATCGTGATGCATACCGGGCATTGCACTCATCGGGTCTTTTTGCAGTGAAACGGAAATCAGCGGCGCCACAATAATCAACGCAATAGCAAACAGCGCGAACCAGGCCGCGACGCGTTTACCGTTACTACGATGAAATGTGTTCTCTGCCATCTGTCCTCCGAAGCGGGGACATTGTAAATGATTTGCAGCGGGAAGGTTAACATTCGAGAGGAATGACAATAAAAAAGGGCCAGCCTTGCGGCCAGCCCTTTTTAACTTGGATGTCGCTTAAGCGAATCTTAGTTAAGACGCTCTTTGATACGAGCAGACTTACCAGTACGCTCACGCAGGTAGTACAGTTTAGCTTTACGAACGGCACCACGACGTTTAACAGTAATGCTGTCAATGACTGGAGAGTGAGTCTGGAAGACACGCTCAACGCCTTCGCCGTTGGAAATTTTGCGAACAGTGAATGCAGAGTGCAGACCGCGGTTACGGATAGCGATAACCACGCCCTCGAATGCCTGCAGACGTTTTTTGGAACCTTCAACAACCCATACTTTCACTTCCACGGAGTCACCCGGACGGAAAGAAGGTACGTCCTGCTTCATCTGCTCTTGTTCAATTTGCTTAATAATGTTGCTCATAATTTAATCTCTTATCCTGGGTAAACTGATATTTGGGGGCTTACGCCTCACCATCATGTTTATGTTGCTGTTGTGCGTGTTCCCGTTGGAACTCCGCCAGCAACCTTGCTTGCTCTTCAGTCAGAGCCAGGTTTTCCAGAAGTTCAGGTCTTCTAAGCCAGGTCCGGCCCAGCGACTGCTTCAAACGCCAGCGACGTATCTCGGCATGGTTGCCTGACAGTAAAACTGCCGGGACCTCCATTCCTTCCAACACTTCAGGGCGAGTATAGTGTGGACAGTCCAACAAACCGTCAGCAAAGGAATCTTCCGTTGCTGATGCTTCATGGCCCAGAACACCCGGAATAAACCGGGAGACCGAGTCAATCAGCGTCATTGCTGGTAACTCACCACCGCTGAGAACGTAATCGCCGATAGACCATTCTTCGTCAATCTCGGTTTGGATTACGCGCTCATCTACCCCTTCATAGCGACCGCACACCAGAATCAATTTCTGACTCGCTGCCAGTTCGCTGACGCCTGCTTGATCAAGCTTGCGTCCCTGAGGTGAAAGATAAATCACTTTCGCGCCTTCACCTGCCGCGGCTTTTGCTGCATGAATAGCATCCCGCAAAGGTTGCACCATCATTAGCATCCCCGGTCCGCCGCCGTAAGGACGTTCGTCCACGGTACGGTGCCGGTCATGAGCGAAATCACGAGGACTCCAGCTCTGGATGCTCAGCAGGCCATTTTTTACTGCCCGGCCAGTTACCCCGTAGTCGGTAATCGCGCGAAACATCTCTGGAAACAGGCTAACTACACCAATAAACACAAGCCAATCCCCATAGTGCCGTCTTTTACCGGTAATCCGGAGGTTTTAAAAACCAGGATCCCAATCTACTTCAATGGTTTGAGTAGTGAGATCGACTTTCTTGATAACCTGCCCATCGAGGAACGGGACCAACCGCTCCTTGATACCAAACGCATCTTTCAGGTTTGCCTTAATGACGAGAACGTCATTGGACCCGGTTTCCATCATGTCGATGACTTTACCAAGGTCATAGCCTTCAGTGGTCACAACCTGGCAACCCATAAGGTCTTTCCAGTAGTAGTCACCCTCTCCGAGCTGAGGCAACTGCGAGGAATCCACGAAAATTTCGCAATTCGTCATGAGATTCGCAGCATCCCGGTCTTCAACGCCTTTCAGCTTGATAACCAGATCCTGATTGTGGTGACGCCAGCTTTCCAGCTCGACGATTTGCCACTGACCCGCCTTCTGGATATACCAGGGCTGATAGTCAAAAATGCTTTCGGTGTCTTCGGTGGAAGAAAACACTCTGAGCCAACCACGAATACCGTAGGAAGAGCCCAATTTGCCGACCACGATAGGTTCAGCAGGGACTTTCGCGGCGAGTTGCTTGCTCATCATGACCACCGTGACAGATTAAGCTGCTTTGTTTGCTGCTTTGATCAGCGTAGCTACGCGATCAGAAACAGTTGCGCCCTGGCCAACCCAGTGAGCGATACGATCCAGATCCAGGCGAGTGCCTTCTTCTGAAGCGGAAGCGATTGGGTTGAAGAAACCAACGCGCTCAATGAAGCGGCCGTTGCGTGCATTACGGCTGTCAGCAACGACAACCTGGTAGAACGGACGCTTTTTTGCGCCGTGACGTGCTAAACGAATAGTTACCATAACATCCTCTTGTGTGAATAAAACACAGGGCCCCATCGAGGAACGGAGCCCAGTGTCATATTAAAAGCCCGAAAATTTTACTCATTTCGGCGCAAAATGCAATCTAAATGAGCTTATCGCCCCGGGAAACCCGGTGGCATCATCCCTTTCATACCGCGCATCATCTTCGCCATACCGCCTTTCTTCATTTTCTTCATCATGCGCTGCATGTCGTCGAACTGTTTCAGAAGACGGTTAACGTCCTGCACCTGCATACCGCAGCCCGCTGCGATACGGCGTTTACGGGAACCTTTGATGATTTCCGGGTGGGCGCGTTCTTTGAAGGTCATCGAGTTGATAATCGCCTCCATACGCACCAGCACTTTGTCATCCATCTGCGCTTTCACGTTGTCAGGAATCTGGCCCATGCCCGGCAGTTTGCCCATCAGGCTTGCCATGCCGCCCATGTTTTTCATCTGGCGCAGCTGCTCAAGGAAATCGGTGAGGTCAAAGCCGTCGCCTTTCTTGAGTTTATTCGCCAGCTTTTCAGCCTGCGCGCGGTCCACTTTGCTTTCGATATCTTCGATAAGCGAAAGCACGTCGCCCATGCCGAGAATACGAGACGCGATACGATCCGGATGGAACGGCTCCAGCGCTTCAGTTTTCTCGCCGACGCCGAGGAATTTAACCGGCTTACCGGTAATGTGACGAATCGAGAGCGCCGCACCGCCGCGGGCATCACCATCGACTTTGGTCAGAATAACACCGGTCAGCGGCAGCGCTTCGTTAAACGCCTTCGCCGTATTCGCGGCATCCTGACCGGTCATTGCATCGACCACAAACAGCGTTTCTACCGGATTAATCGCGGCATGAACCTGTTTAATTTCGTCCATCATCGCTTCGTCGACGTGCAAACGACCGGCGGTATCCACCAGCAGCACGTCATAGAATTTCAGCTTCGCTTCTTTCAGCGCCGCATTAACGATATCGACAGGCTTTTGAGCCACATCTGACGGGAAGAAATCGACACCCACCTGTTCGGCAAGGGTTTCCAGCTGTTTAATCGCCGCAGGGCGATAAACGTCCGCCGACACGACCAGCACTTTCTTCTTATGCTTCTCGCGCAGGAACTTGCCGAGCTTGCCGACGCTGGTTGTTTTACCGGCACCCTGCAGGCCCGCCATCAGTACGACAGCTGGTGGCTGAGCGGCCAGGTTCAGAACCTGATTTTCTTCGCCCATCGCCGCAACCAGTTCTTTACGAACGATTTTGACGAATTCCTGGCCTGGCGTCAGGCTCTTGTTAACTTCATGCCCAACCGCGCTTTCTTTTACGCGGTTGATGAAATCACGAACGACAGGCAGCGCGACGTCAGCTTCCAGCAGCGCCATGCGCACTTCGCGCAGCGTGTCTTTGATGTTGTCTTCAGTAAGGCGTCCGCGACCGCTGATGTTGCGCAGCGTACTCGACAAACGATCGGTTAAATTATCAAACATTGTCTCTCGCCTGAGGTGGAAACGTACGGTCGCCACAGCGACACATTCACAGAATTTTGCCGCAGTATAACACGACACCGCACGAGTTGTGATGCAACGGTTGGAGCCTGAGCCCCGTAACGTTATACTGCTTCTCTTTCATCACACGCCAATGTCGACATCTCTATGCCTGTTTTTGCCCTGCTCGCACTTGTTGCCTACTCCATCAGCCTTGCGCTGATCATTCCTGGCCTGCTGCAAAAAAACAGCGGCTGGCGGCGCATGGCAATTCTTTCTGCGGTCATTGCCCTCATCTGTCACGCATTTGCGCTCGAAGCGCGAATTTTGCCCGGCGGTGATAGCGGACAAAACCTGAGCCTGTTGAACGTCGGTTCGCTGGTCAGCCTGATGATTTGTACGGTGATGACCATCGTTGCTTCGCGTAACCGCGGCTGGCTGTTGCTGCCGATTGTGTATGCGTTTGCCTTGATCAATCTCGCCTTCGCCACCTTCATGCCTAATGAGTTTATTACGCATCTGGAAACGACGCCGGGAATGATGGTGCACATTGGCCTGTCGCTGTTTGCCTACGCAACGCTGATTATCGCCGCGCTGTATGCCTTCCAGTTGGCGTGGATCGACTATCAGCTCAAGAATAAAAAACTCGCCTTTAGCAGCGAAATGCCGCCGCTAATGAGCATCGAACGTAAAATGTTTCACATCACCCAGGTGGGAGTTGTGCTGCTCACTCTGACCCTGTGCACCGGTTTGTTTTATCTGCACAACCTGTTCAGCGTTGAAAATATCGACAAAGCAGTGCTGTCTATTATCGCGTGGTTTGTCTATATCGTGTTGTTATGGGGTCACTATCATGAAGGCTGGCGCGGACGTCGCGTGGTCTGGTTTAACGTGGCTGGCGCAGGTCTTCTGACGCTGGCCTATTTTGGCAGCCGTGTGCTGCAACAGTTTGTGAGCTAAGACTTAAAGGAAACCCGGTTTGGAACATATCTCAACCACGACGCTTATCATTACGCTTGTCGTCATGGTTATTATCTCTGCCTACTTCTCCGGTTCAGAAACCGGGATGATGACCCTTAATCGCTATCGATTACGTCATATGGCAAAACAGGGCAACAAGGCCGCAAAACGTGTCGAAAAGCTGCTGCGTAAACCTGACCGCCTGATTAGCCTGGTGCTGATCGGCAACAACCTCGTCAATATTCTCGCCTCTGCGTTAGGCACAATCGTCGGTATGCGCCTGTACGGCGATGCGGGTGTGGCGATTGCCACCGGTATTTTGACCTTCGTGGTGCTAATTTTCGCCGAAGTGCTGCCGAAAACCATCGCCGCCTTGTATCCCGAAAAAGTCGCCTACCCGAGCAGCTTCCTGCTGGCCCCGCTGCAAATTCTGATGATGCCGCTGGTATGGCTGCTGAACACCATCACCCGCATCCTAATGCGCATGATGGGCATCAAAACCGACACCACCATCAGCGGCGCAGTCAGCAAAGACGAACTGCGCACTATCGTGAACGAATCGCACTCGCAAATTTCCCGTCGCAATCAGGACATGCTGCTGTCGGTGCTGGATCTGGAAAAGGTCAGCGTCGACGACATCATGGTGCCACGCAACGAAATCGTGGGGATTGATATCAACGACGACTGGAAATCTATCGTCCGCCAGCTCACGCACTCTCCGCACGGGCGCATTGTGCTTTACCGTGAGTCGCTGGATGACGCCATCAGCATGCTGCGCGTGCGCGAAGCCTATCGCCTGATGACGGAGAAGCAAGAGTTCACCAAAGAAGTACTGCTGCGCGCCTCTGATGAAATTTACTACGTGCCGGAAGGTACGCCGCTCAGCACCCAGCTGGTGAAGTTCCAGCGGAACAAGAAAAAAGCGGGCCTGGTGGTCGACGAATACGGCGATATTCAGGGCCTGGTGACAGTGGAAGATATTCTGGAAGAGATCGTCGGCGATTTCACGACCTCTATGTCGCCATCGCTGGCAGAAGAAGTCACCCCGCAAAATGACGGTTCGGTGATTATCGACGGCACCGCCAACGTGCGTGAGCTGAACAAAGCCTTCAACTGGCATTTTCCGGAAGATGAGGCCCGCACCATCAATGGCGTGATTCTGGAAGCACTGGAAGAGATCCCGGCGATTGGCACACGGGTGCGCATCAACCATTACGACATCGATATTCTCGACGTGCAGGACAACATGATTAAGCAGGTGAAAGTCGTGCCGGTAAAATCGTTGCGGGAAAGCGTTGGGGAATAATTAAAAACCTCTCCCTCTTGATGAGGGAGAGGAAAAGTAAGCGACTTATGCCTTCGCTTTAGCGACCGAGACCATTGCCGCGCGAATGGTACGACCGTTCAGGGTATACCCCTTCTGCATCACCATCAGCACGTTGCCTGCAGCCACTTCTTCTGACTCAACCATCGCGATAGCCTGATGCACGTTCGGGTCCATCGGTACGTTGGTATCACCCACGACTTCCACGCCGTACTTGCGTACAACATCGAGCATGGATTTCAGGGTCAGTTCAATCCCTTCAATCATCGGAGCCATGTCCGGATTGGCTTTATCAGCCACTTCCAGCGCACGATCCAGGCTGTCGATAACCGGCAGAAGATCGTTCACGAACTTCTCCAGCGCAAATTTATGCGCCTTTTCGACGTCCAGTTCGGTACGACGACGCAGGTTTTCCATTTCGGCTTTCACACGCAGAACACCATCGCGTTCACGGGTCTGAGCTTCGTTAAGCTGCGCTTCCAGATTCGCAATTTGCTCATCGCGCGGATCCACCTGCTCAGCCGAAGTCTCAGGCTCCACGGCCTCTACCTCATCGTGCTGGTCCTTGATAATTTCTTCCGGGGCTTGCCCCTCAGGCGTTTTCTGTTCTTTACTACTCATGAATTTCTCCGCGTTTTTTCGTATTCATCTCGCTGACTTCGCTTATTATGGGGATCGTGCTGCGGGTTTCAAGGGAAGCAGGCACATTGTCATCATTCATTCGCCACAAGGACCTCCAGAAAATGAACAATCATTTCAAGTGTATCGGTATTGTCGGTCATCCCCGCCATCCTACCGCGCTGACCACACATGAAATGCTGTACCGCTGGCTGTGTACCAAAGGCTACAATGTCATTGTTGAACAACAGATTGCCCGCGAGCTGCAATTAAAGAACGTTGCCACCGGCACCCTGGCTGAAATTGGCCAACAGGCCGACCTGGCGGTCGTGGTCGGCGGTGATGGCAATATGCTCGGCGCGGCGCGAACGTTGGCTCGCTACGACATTAAAGTTATCGGCATTAACCGTGGCAACCTGGGCTTCCTGACTGATCTCGACCCCGATAACGCGCATCAGCAGCTGGCTGACGTGCTCGAAGGCCACTATATCACCGAGAAACGTTTTCTGCTTGAAGCACAGGTGTGCCAGAAAGAGTGTCAGAAACGCATCAGTACCGCCATCAACGAAGTTGTGCTGCACCCCGGAAAAGTGGCACACATGATTGAATTCGAAGTGTATATCGATGAAGTATTTGCCTTTTCCCAGCGCTCAGACGGCCTGATTATCTCGACGCCGACTGGCTCAACCGCCTACTCACTTTCAGCAGGCGGTCCAATTCTGACCCCTTCACTGGACGCCATCACGCTGGTGCCGATGTTCCCACACACGCTGTCCGCGCGCCCGCTGGTTATCAACAGCAGCAGCACCATTCGTCTGCGGTTTGCCCATCCCCGCAGTGACCTGGAAATCAGCTGTGACAGCCAGATTGCGCTGCCGATTCAGGAAGGCGAAGATGTCCTGATCCGCCGCTGCGATTATCACCTCAACCTGATTCACCCTAAAGATTACAACTATTTCAATACGTTGAGTTCAAAACTCGGCTGGTCAAAAAAATTGTTCTGATTTTGCTTTTCGGCTCTTTACTGTATAAAAAACCAGTTTATACTGTATGAAAATACAGTTATGGTTTTTCATACAGGAAGACGACTATGCTGGCACAACTTACCATCAGCAATTTTGCAATCGTACGTGAGCTTGAAATCGATTTTCACAGCGGAATGACGGCCATCACCGGGGAAACCGGTGCCGGTAAATCTATTGCGATTGATGCCCTTGGGTTGTGTCTGGGTGGCCGCGCCGAGGGCGACATCGTCCGCACCGGGGCGACCCGCGCCGATCTCTGCGCCCGCTTCGTCCTGAAAGATACGCCTGCGGCTCAACGCTGGCTGGAGCAAAACCAGCTGGAAGACGGACGTGAGTGTTTACTTCGCCGAGTGATCAGCAGCGACGGCCGTTCGCGCGGCTTCATTAACGGCACCGCCGTTCCTCTTTCTCAGCTCCGCGAACTCGGCCAACTGCTGATTCAAATTCACGGTCAGCACGCACACCAGCTTCTGGTGAAACCCGAACATCAAAAATCCCTGCTCGACGGCTACACGGGTGAGTCAGTGCTCACCCAGCGAATGGCGGAACAATATCGTCAGTGGCATCAGAGCTGTCGTGACCTCGCGCAGCATCAGCAGCTCAGCCACGAACGCATCGCGCGTGCGGAATTACTTCAGTATCAATTGAAAGAGCTGAACGAGTTCCAGCCGCTGGCGGGCGAGTTTGAGCAAATTGATGAAGAATACAAACGCCTCGCCAACAGCGGGCAGTTGATCAGCACCAGCCAACATGTCATGTCGATTCTAGCCGATGGCGAAGACGCGAACCTGTTAAGCCAGCTGTACAGCGCGCGCCAGCTTGTGACCGAACTGGTCTCCATGGACAGCAAAGTTTCCGGCGTGCTCGAAATGCTGGAAGAAGCGGCCATTCAGCTCAGCGAAGCCAGCGATGAACTGCGTCACTACTGTGACCGTCTCGACCTCGATCCGAATCGCCTGTTTGAACTTGAGCAGCGTATTTCACGCCAGATTGCGCTGGCGCGTAAGCACAATGTGCCCCCGGAAGAGCTCCCGGCATTTTATCAGTCTCTGCTCGATGAACAGCAGCAGTTGGACGACCAGGCCGATTCTGCGGAAACCCTGAGCCTCGCAGTGACTAAACACCACCAGCAGGCGCTGGAAACCGCCGAACAGCTACATGCATTGCGCCAGGCCAGCGCCACTGAATTAGCCGGGCTGATCACCGACAGCATGCACTCCTTATCGATGCCACACGGACTGTTCGCGATTGATGTCAGTTTCGAAGCAAACCACCTGACCGCCGAAGGGGCCGACCGCATTGAGTTTCGCGTCACAACCAACCCAGGTCAGCCGTTGCAGCCAATTGCGAAAGTCGCGTCCGGCGGTGAGCTTTCCCGTATCGCACTCTCTATCCAGGTGATCACCGCCCGTAAAATGGAAACCCCGGCGCTGATTTTTGATGAAGTCGATGTGGGTATCAGCGGCCCAACCGCTGCGGTCGTCGGCAAACTGCTGCGCCAGCTGGGTGAATCGACTCAGGTAATGTGCGTCACGCACCTGCCGCAGGTGGCAGGCTGTGGTCACCACCATTTCTACGTCAGCAAAGAAACCGACGGCGCAATGACCGAAACGCATATGCAGCCGCTCGATAAACGCGCGCGTTTGCAGGAATTGGCCCGTCTGCTCGGCGGAAGCGAAGTGACTCGCAACACGCTGGCGAACGCCAAAGAGTTGCTGGCGGCATAAACTTTTTCGGTAACTCAGGGTCATAGACAACAACAAAACGCCGTAAGACCAGTTTCAATGTAAGGCAAGGTCTATTATCATCGGCATATGACAATTGAGCCGTGAACTGCTCGGGCCCGAAAAGGAATCAAATCACTATGCGCTGTAAAATGCTGACTGCTGCCGCAGCGGTTGCTCTGATGTTGACCGCAGGCTGTTCCACTCTGGAGCGAGTGGTTTACCGTCCTGACATCAACCAGGGTAACTATCTGGCACCTAACGACGTCGCAAAAATTCGTGTCGGCATGACACAACAGCAGGTCGCCTACGCTCTGGGTACCCCAATGATGTCCGATCCGTTCGGAACAAATACCTGGTTCTATGTGTTCCGTCAGGAACCTGGCCACGAAAAAGTGACTCAGCAGACGCTGACCCTGACCTTCAACACCAGCGGTGTGCTGACTAACATCGACAACAAACCGGCGCTGACTTAAGGCAACTACGCCTGTCGCACTGACGTAAAAAAAGCGCTCATTGAGCGCTTTTTTATTTTGCAGATTTCTCGGCACGCTGGCGCCGTAGTGCTTTCGGATCGGCAATCAGCGGGCGATAAATTTCTACCCGGTCGCCATCATGTACCGCGTCCTGCAATTTAACAGCCCGACTCCAGACCCCCACTTTGTTGCTGGTGAGGTCGATTTCCGGACGCAAACGCATTAAGCCGCTGGCAACAATTGCCTGTTCAACAGTCGCGCCCTCTTCCAGCGAAACCTTATGCAGATACTGCTTTTCGGGCAAAGCATAAACGACTTCTACCGTAATATTAGCCGACACTGTAAACCTCTTTGGCGCGCAGCGTGAAAGCCTGCACCATATTGGAGGCCAGCTCTTTAAAGATGCGGCCAAACGCCATTTCAATCAGTTTATTGGTGAACTCAAAATCCAGATGAAACTCGATTTTGCACGCATCCTGGCTGAGCGGCGTGAACTTCCAGCCGCCGATCAATTTCTTGAACGGGCCATCCACCAGGTGCATCAAAATGCTTTGGTTATCGGTCAGCGTATTTCGGGTGGTGAAGGTTTTGCTGATACCCGCTTTTGATACATCAACCGCCGCCGTCATCTGCGACGGCCCGGCCTCCAGCACACGACTCCCGGTGCAACCAGGGATAAAGTCAGGATACGCGTCTACATCGTTCACAAGTTGGTACATCTGTTCCGCGCTGTAAGGCACGAGCGCAGTACGACTAATCTGGGGCATGGCTATTTCCACTCACTGTCATCGCGCAAATAATATCATTTATCCCCTGTTAAAAAAAACGCTGTGCCGTAACTCGTGCTAAGATACGCCATTGCGCCTCGCGGGAGGATTGAGGCAATGTACAGAAAAGATGACTTCAGGACACTATGACTAAGAAAAAATCTAACAAACCTGGATCAGCCACTATCGCGCTGAATAAACGCGCCCGCCACGAATATTTTATCGAAGATGAGTATGAAGCGGGACTGGCCCTACAGGGCTGGGAAGTCAAATCTCTGCGTGCAGGTAAAGCCAACATTAGCGACAGCTACGTTATCCTGCGTGACGGTGAAGCCTATCTGTTCGGGGCTAACTTCCAGCCGCTGGCCGTCGCATCGAGTCACTACGTCTGCGATCCTACCCGTACCCGTAAGCTGCTGCTGAATCAGCGCGAGCTTGATTCGCTCATCGGCCAGATTAACCGCGACGGTTACACCGTACTTGCACTCTCTCTCTACTGGAAGAATGCCTGGTGTAAAGTCAAAATTGGCGTGGCGAAGGGTAAAAAGCAGCACGATAAACGCTCCGACCTGAAAGATCAGGAATGGGCGCGTGATAAAGCGCGCATTATGAAACACGCCGGGCGCTAATTCCTTTCATCTGAAACTGTCCCGAAAGCGTGGAATAACGCTAACGGGACTTTTTTACGTCTGGCACCACCATTCCTTCCCCCGCTAAAAATTAATTAAAGCCGAAATACAATTACTCATCAAAAAACAATTCACCAGACCATCAATATCATTAGAACCTTCATGATATATCATGTAGTCCTTGAGGGGCTTAATTAACACTATTATTCGCGGTCTTACGTAAAGGGACCGGGATCGCATTCGAAGGGAATATTTAAAACAAAAAAGGGGATATTTCTCTCGCAAACCATCCGTTCAACACATAAGAACCGATAACCATTACCCCTCACCGCCTCTCAGAAATAATTTCCATTTATGCGGGACAACCATCGATATTTCAATGTGTTGAACCAAAAACATTCCGCATCACTCGCCTTCACCCACCTCAAACGGACCAGACAACTTGACGCCTCAGGTACTAACAGTTCACTTTTACTAAAGCAAAGTTAAACGTTGCTTAATTTGTGCATTCTTTCGTTCCTGTCTATATCATGATCAGTACACACAGCAATATTAAGCCGATAAAAAACTGGGGTTTTCGTCTCAGGACAATTCACGTCAGACCTGCCGCATAATTTAATTATTCACTGCTTCTAATAGCAACGGACCTTGTTTGTAAAAACGGTACCACCACTATCGTTGAATGGACTGATAACCATGTGTCCTGTTTCTATTATTTCCGAATTGACTGGCGTATCCAGCACTGTTCAAGCCTCTGAAGTAACCCTCACAGCGGCATCCCTTGTGAAACTTCAGCTTGAGCGCTCGGATAACGGTGAAATGATGGAGATAGTCCCCGTAGACGATCACCTGCTGATCGAGGCCCGACTTTCGCCGCGCGGCATCGAAGGCGCAGTGGAGACCATCTCGCCGGACACCATTCAGGACAAAGTGAAACCAGAAATCGTGTATTACCGGGTAGTTATCCGCACCCATCAGGACTATCTGGTGAACAAACGCGGCCACAAATTTTCGATATCACCGGGGGGATGGTCGCCAGCGTCGACATCAAAACCGGCGAGAAAACCGTCATGGATTACCTGATTAAACCGTTCAACCGTGCGAAAGAGGCGCTGCGTGAGCGATAAGTGAGCGTTTACGCGGGTTATAGCGGTGGTATTTAGCCTGGCAGGTCTGTTATACTGACTGGAACACATTGGGGCTGATTCTGGATTCGACGGGATTTGCGAAACCCAAGGTGCATGCCGAGGGGCGGTTTGCCTCGTAAAAAGCCGCAAAAAAATAGTCGCAAACGACGAAAACTACGCTTTAGCAGCTTAATAACCTGCTAAGAGCCCTCTCTCCCTAGCTTCCGCTCTTAAGACGGGGATCAAGAGAGGTCAAAACCAAAAGAGATCGCGTGGACATCCTGCCTGGGGTGAAATCGCTAAAACTAATCAGGCTAGTCTGGTAGTGGCGTGTCTGTCCGCAGCTGCCCGGCGAATGTAAAGACTGACTAAGCATGTAGTACCGAGGATGTAGGAATTTCGGACGGGGGTTCAAATCCCCCCAGCTCCACCAAAATTCTCCATCGGTGATTACCAGAGTCATCCGATGAAGTCGAAAGCCCGCATAGCGAAAGTTATGCGGGCTTTTTTGTGGGTGTAATTGTTTGAGTCGATCCGCCTGAATCCAGTGATTATGGGTATACGTTTAGGTATAGGATGTATACCTAAATGCGTATACCAATTCATATAAGAGCAGCCATAGTGGCACGGACAACACGCCCCCTGACCAACACCGAAGTTCTGCGCGCTAAAGCGTTAGAGAAGGATCTAACGCTGCATGATGACGATGGGCTTTTTCTGATAGTGAAAACCAACGGGAAAAAGCTCTGGCGTTTCCGTTATCAACGTCCGGCAACAAAGCAGTGGACCATGATGGGACTTGATGCTTTTTCTGCCCTTTCGCTTGCCGATGCCCGAGGGTTAAGGGCGGATTACCTTGCCTTACTAGCCAACGTGGCCAACCCACAAATTCAAGCTGAGGTTGCAAAGAATCGGCAACAGCTTGTGCGCCTTTCTGAGGCCTCCGGTGCTCGTTGGGCAAAGATCGATCTAGAAGCAAAGCTTTAGACTATTCCAGCCGAACGGATGAAATCTAAGCGTGAGCACGTTATACCTCTATCTCCTCAGGCATTAGAGATTCTGGAAGTAATGAAGCCAATCAGCGCTCATCGTGAACATGTTTTTCCGAGCAGAAATGATCCAAAGCAGCCCATGAATAGCCAAACAGCTAATGCAGCTATAAAACGGATTGGATATGGTGGTAAATTGGTTGCTCATAGATTAAGGTCGATAGCGAATACGGCAATGAATGAAAAGAGATTTAATGCTGACCTTATAGAAGCGGCGCTTGCTCACTCGGATAGAAATGAAGTTAGACGAGCCTACAACCGTTCAATTTATTTAGAACAACGAATCATCTTAATGGATTGGTGGGGAGAATATTGTACAAATAAAAAACCTAATTGTATTCACGCCATACCAACTAAAGAGTGGGAAATATTTATAACACGCAAATTCAAGCGAGCTAAAATCAGCTCGCTTATAATTCAGATACAAATTCAGCTTACTTTCACACCAATAAAAGTATAATCATCAATAATGCTCTTCTCGATCCTTTTTCTTAAACTACTCGCGAAGGACGAAGGAGAGTTCATTGTTTTTTCAGAAAATTTAGGCCTAGTATCCCAATGTTTATAAGCCCCATCAGACATTGCATAAATTTGAAGAACCCCATTAAACTTTAACTCATCAATTGGTACAGATATTAGCTCAAAACTCAAATCAGTCGTATTCGACAGAGCATTAATTAAAATTGAAGACAATCTTTCTTTATGATTCCTCAAATTACGCAACTTATGCTCACCAGAGTCAAGGAGTTCTTGATATCTAGTTTGATCTGTTGTTAACTGATTTAATTTATTATTTTTACTGAAATAGACACGACAATCACCAGAATGCCCAATTAACACTTCATTATCTTTAATATGAATGATTGTTAAAGTTGTAGCAGTACTAATATTTAAATCATCAATTTCTTTCTTAGCCGAGTGAAATGCCCCTTCAATACAAAAAGAGTTATCCCCGAGTACTTGCTTGATACCTCGGATAGCAGCATGTGATGCTAGAATTGAATGTTCTGAAGATCCAACACCATCAGCCACAGCAAAAACTATATTAAAATCACTATCAAATGACGGAGGCAAATAAAAATCCTCATTTTCATTTTTCTCGGGTTGTTTTGAGCTAAAACAAGACATTTCAATTATATTATTCATAGTTTAAACCCCCGTCACTTTTATAAAATCTTCCAATAACTCCTGTGCATCTTGATATCGTTCTTCAGGCCAATGAGCACAACATTTAGCTATCAACTTTCTTAACTTATCGCTTCTTCCTTCACAGTATATGTCAGTGATAATTTTCCCCACAGCAAATATATCAGTTTGAAAAGAGAACAGACCGCTTTCATGTATTTCTGGCGCTCTATACCCGTCTGTACCCATCTGATTCGGATTAAATTTTGTTTTGACCTCAGCTCGTAAAGTATCTCTGTCTTTTACAAGGCCGAAATCAGTTATTTTGTATTTACCATCGGTATAATAAAGAACATTCCCTGGCTTTAGATCCCGATGTATATAATCATTC
This sequence comes from Scandinavium hiltneri, assembly GCF_024764835.1. Taxonomy (GTDB): domain Bacteria; phylum Pseudomonadota; class Gammaproteobacteria; order Enterobacterales; family Enterobacteriaceae; genus Scandinavium; species Scandinavium hiltneri. The sequence goes on from NZ_JALIGE010000067.1 coordinate 28,418, forward strand.
TCATGAATAGTAATAATTCCCTTTAAGATCTGAATTACAGCTGATGACTTCTCAGCGTCACTCATACCATTGCGAATGGATTCATATAAATTGCACTCAGCCAACTCCATAACAAAATAAGGCTTATCGCCATTAGTATTAAAAAGAACTATTGGCGCAATGGAATCATAATTTATTCTGTTGAGAATGCATTGAGTTTTTATCTCAACTAAAAAACGCTGCCTTAAGTCAGTTAGCTCTTTTATTGCTGTATCGTCATACTCTGGGCATGGAGCAAAATATTTGCGGGCATATGCTGTTACGTTGGTATGAGTCAAATTATGCACACCAACCTGAAATACCTCGCCAAAGCCACCACGTCCTAGCTTGCGACCATCTTCAAGTAAATAATTACCGCACCGTTCCACGGCGCCCCCTCATTCTAAGTAATGGCATGATAGGATTGGGAAAACACATATGAATTTCTTTTTTATACACCTTTACTATTTGGCGCGCAATGCTCTCCCCGCCACGCCTGCACGCTTAAGGGGGCGCTTTTAATGCAGGTGCAAGGCGAGCCTCAGGCCGCACCAGACCTTGCGCTGGCGAGGGAGATCGGGACGTAAAAACTCATGCAAAACCATGCACCTTACGCATGCATGGACTAATTCTGGAAAAATGGCGGGATTTACGGGGATTTTTTGACGGCTACTGCGCGGTCAGTTCTGCGCGTTTATTCACGTAATTCAGGTTCTGTGCGGGTGTGAATTTCTCACGATTATCATCCCACGAAGCCGCGTCAGGCCTGAATCCGCTGGCCGTTAAAATGTCACTATCCTGTGCGGAATAATTAATTTTTTCACTGGCGGCAATGAGTTCGCGGTATTCCTGCTCGGTGTCGGCCAGCCCAAAATCCCCCATCAATGCTTATCAGAATCACTTGATGAAGTCGAAAGCCCGCATAGCGAAAGTTATGCGGGCATTTTTGTGTCCGGGTAAAAGATCCGGGCGTTATCCCCTCTCTCGTGGAACCTTCTTCGCAACCCATTTGCAACCACTGCAACGCGGAAAAATTCTTTGGAAAACAACTCGCATTGTGTCCGTTACTGGGTTGGTTAACGTCTTCGATTTGCGATATAGTCAGCCCCGCTGTGGCAAAATCCACAGCCGGGTTTCGCAGCCCGAAAATTACCTTGAGAACACATATATTCCATAATTATGTGTTGCGCCTCCGTTCATCTGTCAGACACTGATTTTGTGTTTGCACATTCAATGGTGGCTCAGGCAGGGCAGCCTTCGGGCTGGCCGGGTCATCTCCAAGGTAACCGGTACTGCGAACCTTGTCTGAGCTACCACCAATCAAGAGTTTCGCAGCTCTATTGGTGGTCAAAACCACATACCTTGGAGACACACATGACACTATCACACAGCCCCACTTTCCTGCCTTTTCAGGACTGGCACACTGCCGACATCATTGCCGCACTGCATAAAAAAGGCACGTCACTGGCAGCAGAATCCCGCGCTGCGGGTTTAAGTTCCTCAACGCTTGCTAATGCGCTGACGCGCCCATGGGCAAAAGGGGAATTGCTGATCAGTAAAGCGATTGGCGTACCCGCCGAAATCATCTGGCCAAGCCGCTACTTCGATGCCAAAACGCGTAAACCTGTCTCCAGGCCTATGCGCGCGCACCGTATGAAACGCAGAGAAGATATTTCGCTGGTGTAAGTGCTGACATTCACCACGAAATCAGCCAGCGTGGGTAACTGACCTTTACCCACGCTGAAAATATCATGATGTGTGTCGAGACAGTGTGAAGGGGGAAACGAGTGAGAGTTCGGTTTACTTCGACTGCAACATCTTCATCGTGGCGTCGATATCAATCTCATCTTCCGAGAAGATGTGCGTCGTTCCCTGGAAAGTAGTGATAACCAGCTTTTTCAGGGTGCGCATTTCGCCTGGTTTGGGCGCCGCTTTCGGGCGGATGTTGTGCATCAGTGCGCCAACTGACAGCACCGCGTTCTCTTTATCAATCCCGACTTCAGCAGGCACTTCTTCGTTGAAGGAGAGGAACGATTTAATCGCCGTGAGCTTGATACGCTCGCCCGCGATGTAGATGTATTTACTCTCAGGATCGACCTTCACAGAGAACGCCGATGGGCCTTTGTTGTTGGTGGTTGGCTCGAACGTCACCGTGGCGTCTTTTCTGATCAGCTCAGGGTTCGAGACCTTAATCACATGAAAATAGCGGTTCTCGCCGTTTTCATCTTTGATAAAACCGAAACCTTTGTCTTCAAACCAGGTTGTGATTGTCCCGCGCATCGCCATTACCACCTAATAAATCGTTAAACATGTCAAAAATTGCAGCGCGCAGTTTAAAGCAGAATCCCTGCGTCGACCATGTCTTTAGTTTAAGTCTGAACGATTTTTCGCCAGCGCGCCAGACAACAGGCGGGGAATTAACGCGGAGTGAGGAAGAGTAAAAAAGAGGGGCGCCCTCCATGCGGAGTCGCCCCGATGACTATGATGACGGTTTTAAATCGCCTGGGTGAATGTCCGTGAAATCACATCCTGCTGCTGCTCGCGGGTCAGTGCGTTAAATCGCACCGCATAACCGGAGACGCGAATAGTCAGGTTCGGGTAATTGTCCGGGTGTTCAATGGCGTCCATCAGCATGTCGCGGTTCATCACGTTGACGTTCAGATGCTGCCCGCCTTCAATGCGCTCCTCATGATGGAAATAACCGTCGAGCAGCCCGACGAGGTTGGTTTTACGACTGCCCTCTTCCTTACCGAGCGCCGCGGGGACTATCGAGAAGGTGTAGGAAATACCGTCTTTGGCGTAAGTGAATGGCAGTTTCGCCACCGACGTCAGCGAGGCCACCGCGCCTTTGCGATCGCGGCCGTGCATTGGGTTCGCGCCCGGTGCAAACGGCGTGCCGCCCCGACGTCCGTCCGGCGTGTTGCCGGTTTTCTGCCCGTACACCACGTTAGAGGTGATGGTCAGCACTGACTGAGTCGGCACCGCATTGCGGTAGGTCGGCAGCGCGCTAATCTTCTTCATAAAGCGCTCTACCAAATCGCAGGCGATGTCGTCCACGCGGTCGTCGTTATTGCCGTACTGCGGGTAGTCGCCTTCGATAACGAAATCTACCGCCAGGCCGTTGTGGTCACGAACCGGGCTCACTTTCGCGTACTTAATCGCCGACAGCGAATCCGCCGCCACCGACAAGCCGGCGATCCCGCAGGCCATGGTGCGATAAACATCGCGGTCGTGCAGCGCCATCAGTGAAGCCTCATAGCTATATTTATCATGCATATAGTGAATGAGATTCAGCGCACTGATGTACTGCGTCGCCAGCCAGTCCATAAAGTGGTCGAGGCTGCTCATGACGGTGTCGTAGTCCAGCACGTCGTCCATCAGCGGGGCCGTTTTCGGCCCGACCTGGATTTTGAGCTTCTCGTCCACGCCACCGTTAATCGCATACAGCAGCGTTTTTGCCAGGTTGGCACGCGCGCCAAAGAACTGCATCTGCTTGCCGATCACCATCGGGCTGACGCAGCAGGCAATCGCGTAGTCATCGCTGTCGAAATCGCTGCGCATCAGGTCGTCGTTTTCATACTGCAATGAAGAGGTGACGATAGACATCTGCGCGGCATATTTCTTGAAGGCAATCGGCAGCGCTTCCGACCACAGAATGGTCAGGTTCGGCTCCGGCGCAGGCCCCATGGTGTGCAGGGTGTGCAAGTAGCGGAAGGCGCTCTTAGTCACCAGCGTGCGGCCATCGAGGCCCATCCCGCCAATCACTTCGGTGGCCCAGATAGGGTCGCCGGAGAACAGCGTGTCGAACTCCGGCGTGCGCAGGAAACGCACCATCCGAATCTTCATAATGAAGTGATCGACCAGTTCCTGAGCATCTTTCTCATTCAGGCGACCGGCCTGCATATCGCGTTCAATGTAGATATCGAGGAACGCGGTGGTGCGGCCGAGCGACATCGCGCCGCCGTTCTGCGATTTCACCGCGGCCAGATAGGCAAAATAGACCCACTGCACGGCCTCTTGCGCGGTCTGCGCCGGGCGGGAAATGTCGTAGCCATATTTGGCGGCCATTTCCTGAATCTGTAATAGCGCGCGCCGGTGTTCGGACAGCTCTTCACGCAGGCGAATGGTGGCTTCCAGATCTTCGCCACGCTCCATCGCGCCCTGCAAATCAGCAAACTGCAGTTCACGTTCGCGCACCAGATACGTAATGCCGTACAGCGCCACGCGGCGATAGTCGCCGATGATGCGCCCGCGCCCGTAACCGTCCGGCAAACCGGTCAGCACGCCCGATTTACGGCAGCGCATCATTTCCGGGGAATAGACGTCAAACACGCCCTGGTTATGGGTTTTACGCAGCGACGTGAACTGGTATTCAAACTGCGCATCCATTTCACAGCCGTAAGCGTCGAACGAGCTTTTGATCATGTTGATGCCGCCAAACGGGTGCAGCGCACGCTTGAGCGGTTTGTCAGTCTGCAAGCCGACGATTTTTTCCAGCGGCTGGTCGATGTAGCCCGCGTCATGGGCGGTAATAGTGGTTGCGACGTTGGTATCAAAATCCACCGGCGCATGGGTGGCGTTTTCCTGGCGAATGCCCGCCATCACCTTTTCCCACAGCGCCGTGGTGGCCGGCGTGGCGTCAGCGAGAAAAGATTCATCGCCTTCGTAAGGGGTGTAGTTTTGCTGAATAAAATCACGAACGTTAATACTGTGCTTCCATTCCGCGCCGTTAAATCCCTGCCAGGCATCGGTATAATGCATATCGTTTATGTCGATATTAACCTTCATTTCTGAGCTCTCTGTTATTCAACTTTCTATTTCAGGAAAGTGCGTATTCAGCAGAGAAATTCATTTCCCCTAACTGAATGGCATCGAGTGCAATCATCTTTTCTTCATTGGTCGGAATAACGGCGCAGGCGACCGCCGAATGTGCGCCGGAAATAATCCGTTCCTCGCTTCCATGCAGGGCGTTTTTATCTTCGTCCAGCGTCAGGGAAAACACCTGCAAATGCGCCATCACCAGTTGGCGAATTAACGTGGAGTTTTCGCCGATCCCGCCGGTAAAAATAATGCCGTCGAGGCGGTGTAATGAAGCAGCGTGCCCGGCAATGTGGCGCGCGATGCGATGCACAAAAGTCTGAATGGCGAGCCGGGCGTGCGTGTGCCCGTCGTGCCACGCCTTTTCGAGCGTGCGCATATCCGACGAAAGCCCGGAAATACCCAGCAGCCCGGACTCCTTATTCACGACCCGCTCCAGATCACTGAAGCTTTGCCCGGTCTGTTCGGCAATCCACGCCATCGCACCAAAATCGACGTCGCCGCAGCGGGTGCCCATCATCAGCCCTTCCAGCGGCGTCATGCCCATTGAGGTATCCACGCTGCGCCCGTTACGAACCGCGCAAATCGACGCGCCGTTCCCCAGATGCGCAATCACCAGCCCGGAATCCTCTTCACGCAGGCCCAGCAGGGTATGCGCCTGCTGGCTGACATAGCGATGCGAGGTGCCGTGAAAGCCGTAGCGACGCACGCCCAGCCCTTCAAAATAGTGCCACGGCAGACCGTACAGATACGCGTGCGGCTCCAGTGTCTGGTGGAAACTGGTGTCAAACACCGCCACCTGTTGCACGCCGGGGAACAAACGCTGCGCCGCCTCCACGCCGCTGAGGTTGGCGTAGTTGTGCAACGGTGCCAGCGGTGAAACTTCACGGATTTGAGCGATTACCTCGTCGGTAATCCGCACCGATTCACTGAAAATACTGCCGCCGTGGGCGATACGGTGGCCAATTAAGGCCACGCTGTCGATCAGGGCGCGTTTTTCCAGTTCGCTGGCAATCGCCTGCAACGCACATTCGTAGGTTGGGTAAGCCAGCGTCGCTGGCTCACCTCCATTCACCGTGAGGGCTGCGCCTTCGTTATTGATGCCGTCCGCGAGGCCGGTCAGCAATACGTCCTGGCTTAGTGCATCCAGTACCGAAAACTTAATCGATGAGGATCCACAGTTAATGACCAGCACTACCGGAAATTCAATCATTTACGACTCCGTCATCCTGTTCAGAACAGCTTATAAACGATGTTCAGAATGGTCAGGAAACCAATGGCAGTAACAAAAATGTTGTCCGCCTTCCCTTTGAATTTCGCCAGCGCCGGGACTTTACGAATCGCGAACATTGGCAGCAGGCACAGCAGCGAGGCGATAATCGGCGCGCCCATCGCTTCAATCAAATCGAGGATATTCGGGTTGGCGTATGCCACCACCCAGGTTGAGCCCATGATGAAAATCATGCTCAGGGTGTTCAGTTTGCGGCTGGTGATTTTGGTCTTGTCGCCTTTGTAACCGAACTTGAGGATCAGCCCGTTCAGCCCTTCCAGCGTACCGAGGTAGTGGCCGAAGAAGGATTTGAAGATAGCGACCAGCGCGATAATCGATGCGCCGTATTCCAGCACGGTGGCGAACGTTGTTTTCTGTCCGGTCATCGACGCGAAGTGGTTCGCGAGGTAGGAGAGCACCGGAATGTTCTGCGCTTTGGCTTCCGCCATGTTTGCCGGAGAGAGCGTGAACAGGCAGCTAAAGGCGAAGAACATCACCACCGCGACCATCAGCATACTGGCGCGACCGATGATTTTGGAACACTTCTTCTCGGTGTAATCGCGACCAAACTCCCCTTCATACTCTTCGCGCTTGGAGACCACGAACGACGAGACAATCGGCGAGAAGTTGAAGGAGAACACCATGATGGAAATACCCAGCCATACGGTGACCAGAATGCCGTCGTGTCCGGTAAAGGCGATGTCGCTGAGGTGCACCTGATCAATGACCGCTGAGTTCCAGTAAGGGATCAGCGACAGCGAAATCAGCACCAGGCTTGCGATGAACGGGAAGACCAGGAAGCTCATCACTTTGACCATCAGGTCCTTACCGAACCAGATGACAAATGCCATCACCAACAGCAGGCACAGCGCCACCAGGCCACGGTTAAGCGGCACCATCTGCAGCTGGTTTTCCCAGAAGGTCATGAAGGTGTTGGTTATCGTGACCCCGTAAATCCACAGCAGCGGGCAAATCGCAAAGAAGTAAAGGAAGGTAATGACTACGCCGCCGGTTTTGCCGAAGTGTTCTTCGACGGTTTCGGTGATATTGCCGGACGGATTGCTCCCCGAAAGACAAAGCCGCGCCAGCGCCCGGTGGCAGTAAAAGGCAATCGGATACGCCAGCACCAGCATCAGTAAAATCGGGATCAGGCCACCGTAACCGGCACGGATCGGGAAAAAGAGCACCCCTGCCCCGATGGCGGTGCCAAACAGGCCCAGCGTCCAGGTGGTGTCAGATTTGCGCCAGGCCGACGCTTTGTCGGTACTGGCAATGAGGGTTTCTGCGTTGCTCATAAAAGTTTCCTTATCAAAAGAAATTAAGCGTCAACTAAACCGGTAATTTGCGAGACGCGGGACAGGTCGATATTGCCGCCAGAAACGATGCTGACGGTTTTGCGCCCACGAATATGTTCATCAAGTTTGCCGCTGAGCAGCGCCGCCGAGGCCAGCGCGCCCGCGCCTTCGGTAATGACTTTATTGCGCTGAATGAGCGCCACCATGCTGCGGCGAATGTCGTCTTCACTGACCAGCACAATGTCATCCACCAGTTCGCGCACGATTTCAAAAGTCAGAATGCCTGGGCGGGAGACGTCGCAGCCGTCCGCCAGCGTGGCGCGGGTGCGGTGGTTGGTGATTTCCCCGGCGCGGAACGAGGCCGCCATACCGTGTACGTTTTCGGACTGCACGCCGATGATGCGGATGGTCGGGTTAATGGATTTGATTGCCATGGCGATCCCCGCAATCAGGCCACCGCCGCCGATCGGTACAATCACGTTATCGACGTCGTACAGATCCTGGAGGATCTCAAGCCCGATGGTGCCCTGCCCGGCAATAACCATTTTGTCGTCATACGGCGGGATGAAAATGCGCCCTTCCATTTCGACGATTTCACTGGCGCGGGCGATGGTGTCGTTAAAGCTGTCACCGTGCAGCACCACTTCGGCGGAATAATCCGTGGTGGCAGCGACCTTCGATTTCGGTGCGCTGCGCGGCATGACCACTTTGCCGTCGATGCCGAGCATCGCGCAAGAGAGCGACACGCCCTGCGCGTGGTTCCCGGCGGAGCATGCCACGATGCCTTTGCGTTTTTCCGCTTCGGTCAAAGAACTTAATTTGTTAAATGCGCCGCGGATTTTAAATGAACCGGTACGCTGCATATTTTCGAACTTGAGGTATATTTCGCCTTTGCAGCATTCGCTCAAATAATTAGAACGCGGCATCCCGGTTTTATATATTTTACCGGCCAGACGTTTTTGCGCCATTTGAATATCATCAAGGGTGACGGGCAGATCGTATGTAATATGCATTTTATCCTCTTCTCAGGAATAAAAATAAAAGGGGGCAGAGCCTGTATTCCAGCGCTCCAGAGTAAGTAATAATAAAAAGTTAAATCAGACTAATTCGGCGATTTCTTTTCGTTTGCGACAATTATGCAGTGAATATTGTTTTGCCAGTTCGACTAATACTGAGGCAGATTTTTTAATTCGATAATTCTTTGACCAGATGGCGGCATAGCGCGCCACCGGCAACACGTCTTCGACGGGCAGCGTAATAAACTGGTTTGAACCAAACGGGGCGGTCATGTCGCACGGGATGACGGTCAGGAAATTGGCATTCAGAACCAGGTTGTAGATGGTGACGACGGAGTCGGTTTTAACGATGTTCTCGGTGCTAATGTGGTGTTTTTCGAAGGTGGTGAGCAGCTCTTTATAGAATCCCATATCGGTTTGCGGCAGGACCCACTGTTCGTTTTGCAACGCGTCCAGCGTGGTCATGCCGGTGCATGTTCGGGATTTACTGGCCACCAGCACGAACTCGGATTCAAACAACGGCTCGACGTGCAGATCCTGTAGCTGCATTTCATCGCTAAGGGTGCCGATCGCGAAATCCAGTCGCCCATCACGCAGCGCCGGGAGGAACGATGCCAGCTGTGCTTCGTACATCGATACCTGCGCCTTCGGGAACACCTCTTTGAATTTCTTCATCATGCTGGAAAGAAAGGTAAAGCCAATCAGCGACGGGAACCCGAAGGAAACGTCCACCACATGGCTACAGCTCAGGCTGTTAATCTCGCTCACCATGTTTTTCATTTCACGGGTGATGGACTCGGAATAGGAGAGTAAAACCTGGCCGGCACTGGTGAGCGTCACGCCGGTATTTTTCCGGACCATCAGCTCAATGCCAAAATAGGATTCGATGTCATTGATCGTTTTACTGACCGCAGGCTGGGTTAAACCGAGCTGTTTCGCCGCCGAGCCGATAGAGCCACTTCTGATGACTTCCTGAAAAACCACCAGCTGCTGCGTTTTCGGTAAAATGATATTTTCCATCTTATTCACCCTTAATTTCCATTTCGCGGTGAATTCTAGGCAATATAACCCCTTGGGGTATGTGCGATTACTCACAGTTTGCCAGAAACCGTTTTTACACAACCCAACAAAAGGAAAAAAACCGTTAAAATTCATATTGTTGATTATTTTTCATCTGCATTTAGAGTGATTTTCATCAATAAATAAGACGGGTATAAATTTATTTTATGGAGATAAAACATGCCATTCATGATTATATTTCCCGCTTGCTTAAGGCTAACTTTCAATCAATTAGCGAGCAGGAAACACTCATTCATTAATCAATTATTTTTGTATTTATCAACATAAGCTATAATGTCACACGTAAATAAAGGTTAAATTCAGATCAGGTTCGCACTATTATGTTAATCACAGCGCCGCAGCAATGTTTTGTTATCATTGCCTAAGCTTGTTCTTAACATGCAATCAGAAATTAGAACATATTTACAACACTGCCTTTTGCCGTAAATTCAGGCTAATATTTTACATAGCCTGACATTCCTAAGCATAAGAATGAACTCAATTACGCCATGACAGTCTTTTGTGCTCCATGTCGCATATTGAACATCTTGCTGCTTTCGGCGTGAGTGCAGGCTGCCAGATTATTTTTAAACAACACTCGGATTGTCGCATTAATGACCAGACAGCTAAGATCGGGCTTATCCTTCCTAATTTCTCCGCTTTCGCGCGGGTGGAGTCAGTATGTTTGATTCAAAAATGGCGGACCTACGACAGGGACGATGGAAAAAACGTCTTCCGCTGCTGGTCTTAAAAGGCGCTCGCAGCGGTAATCCTTATGATTACTACGCGGTGCATTTGGTTGATGTCGACCGTAATCGCTATCAACTGGTGGGGTACAAGCATCGCGCCGTGACGCTTGCCCGCTGGGATTATGACGTGGGGCGCTATCTCGACGAGCAGCGCATCAGCGTGGCGGAACTCGACGCAATGCAGGCAGAAATTATCCATCACCGCAGCTACGGGCCGGTGAGTTTCTCCGGCATTCTTGGCTTCAGCTTTAGCTATCGCACCCGTTTCGCCTATATCAAAACCCTGTTTAGCCGGGGCAAAGGCAAACTGGTGTCGACGTTTTTCGCCAATAAAGAGCTGAAAAGTCGCGACCGCATCGCCCTGCTTAATCTGCTGGTGAATGAATACATTCAGCAGCGCCCATCGCGGCTTCACGCTGGCGTGCTGATCGATGAAGTGATCGAAATGCTGTACGGTAAGCTCTGGTACAAGCACATTCGCAATGAAGAGTTTCGCCGCAAGGTGAGACTGCTGCTCAAATCGCTGATCATCACCGGGGATTTGGCGCAGAAAGATGACCGCTATTACGTGCAGCCGCAGTCCGTCGCGACGATTGTCGAATTTGAGAAAGAAGAGCGTCGCGTCGAGCAGCAGGACAAAATGCAGCGCAATTTCGTGCGCCTGATGATTGTCATCACCGCCTCTACGGCGCTGATCACCCTTGCGCTGCTCGGGCTGGCGGGCGTGGTCGATTTGCATAAAGTCTGGGACGCCCTCAGCAACCTCAATCCGTTCAGCGTCCTGATGAAGCTGATTTAATGCCGCTTCCTCTCATTATCTCTCCTGCCTCACCCACTGATAAACAGGTACCCGGCGAAGGGTACCTGTCAGCGTATCGAACGCGTCCACTTCGGCGGTGGAAATCTTCATGCCGGACTTTCTCAGGGTAGAAACATCCGCGGCGATACGCTGCATGCCAAACCAGAACAGGCCATCCAGCGCCGTAACCGGTAAACCAGCCTCCAGCGCCAGTCTCAGACGTTCGCGCGGGGCTTTCACCTGTTTCGCAATATTCTGATAGGAGGCTGTCGTGACGTTTCCTGACTCAACCCGGCGTATACGGTTGGAGAAACGGTAGCGGAACGTTTCCGGCACGTGGCTGAGATCGGCTTTGAGACTATAAACGCAACCATAGCGGTTATCGCTGATGGTGACGGGTTTACGGCTGAGTTGCAGCTCACCACGCAAACGGTCGATTAACTGCGGCGCGCGGATCAGTTGCAGGCGAAAAGGCAGCTCAAAACTGGTGACATAATCCACGTTAAGCAAGGCCAGCCGCAAACGCGCCTCACTGCCCGCTTTTTCCTGTCGACACTCTTCAAGCACTTCAGCCCATTGCTGCGTCAGCCGTGGCGATTCATCCACTTGCGTAAACTGATATTTTTCAATTTCATAATCGATGCGTGCTGCCATGGATATTTCCTTACCCGCATACCCTCAATTTTCACTCACTTTACCGCATAAAACTTCCCCTGCGCTACTGCGCTACCGCGTGCTGTAAGTGATCAATAAAACCACTGAGCTTGGGCAGGCGGTGCAGATCATGACGATAAAGCATGTGTACCGGGCGCGGTGTGGGCAGCCAGGCATCCAGCACTCGCACCAGCTCGCCGCGTTTGAGTTCCTCACGAAGTAAGATTTCAGGCTGAAGCAACAGCCCTGCTCCGGCGAGCGCCGCCATTTTCAGGCCCAGTCCATCGTTGCAGGCCAGTACCGGATCGCGCCGCCATGGGCTTTCCACCTCACTGCCGGACAGTCGCCATTCATTGCGGGCATTCCACACCATATGCGACAAGCAGCGGTGGGCCGTTAAATCCTGTGGGGTCTGCGGCGTACCGTAGCGAGCAAGGTAATCCGGCGCGGCGCAGATAACCATCCGGTACTGACACAGCGGTTTTGCCACCAGATCGCCGTCGCGCAAATCACCTATTCGCACAGCGAGATCGAACCCTTCTTCCACCAGGTTCACTACCCTATTGCTGAGGTCGAGTTCCACCCGCACGTCCGGATAGCGCTGTAAAAACGTGGCCACTGCCGGGGCCACGATGCAGGCACCGAGCGTTGACGGCGCACTGATACGCAAAGTGCCGGATGGCGCTGCGCGCAGGCGCTCCACGGAAGCATCCGCTGCCGCCACCTGTTCCAGCACCCGCCGACACTCTTCGGCGTACACACGTCCGGCATCCGTCAGGCTCTGGCGACGGGTGGTTCTGTCCAGCAGTCGCGCACCCAGCGTGGTTTCAAGCGCAGTGATATATTTCCCAACCATCACCGCGGAAATTTCCAGCCGCGTCGCCGCGTCGGTAAAGCTGCCGCATTCGACCACCGCCACAAAGATTTCCATACTGCGAAGCTTATCCATATTCCGAACCTGTTGTTATTAATGTTCTAACCTGATGCCCGTTTATCGCACATTTAATTCGGTAAAGAATAGACCTGATACCCAATGAGGAGCGGATTATGAAAATAGTGGTTGTAGGTGCCAGCGGCACGCTCGGTCGTGCAGTTGTGGCTGAGCTGGAAAAAAATGCAGAGAACACGGTTTTCCGCGTGGGTCATAGCCAGGGCGATATGCGGGTCGATTTGAGTGATGAAGCCAGCGTTGATGCGCTGTTTGCCCAGACGGGCAAGGTGGATGCGATCATCGCCACTACCGGTAATGTTTTTTTCGGGCCGCTGAGCGAGATGACGGCGGAAGACTTTACCCTCGGGTTGCAGGATAAGCTGCTCGGGCAGGTGCGTCTGGCGCTGAAGGGCCAGCATTTTCTCAATGACGGCGGGTCCATTACACTGACCAGCGGGATCATCGCCGATGAGCCTATCGGCCAGGGCGTCAATGCTACCAGCGTAAATGCGGCGCTGGCGGGCTTCGTAAAAGCCGCTGCCTGCGAATTACAGCGTGGGATAAGGATAAATCTGGTGAGCCCGACGCTTTTGACCGAATCGGAAGCGGTTTACGGCCCGTTCTTCCCTGGTTTTGAAAGTGTTCCGGCCGCACGCGTGGCGCTGGCGTTTCGTCGGAGTGTTGAAGGGGTGCAAAGCGGGCAGGTGTTGAAAGTCGGGTATTAAAGTACAGGCCCGGTGAGCGAAACGCCACCGGGCAAAAAACGTCACTGATTGAAATCAGTCGCGCGTCTGAACCCAGAACGCGTGGATCAGACCCGGGATATAACCGAGCAGCGTCAGCACGATGTTAAGGATAAACGCCCAGCCAAATCCTTTACCCAGCAAAACGCCCAACGGTGGGATGAGAATGGTAAAAACGATGCGCCAGAAACCCATAAAAACTCCATGCAATGAGTCATGATAAAAAAGAGATACTTCTCTAAGCGTAGCCATTGTCGCCCGACCTGGCATTTTCGCCCATCGCGTTTACCCTCTTTTACCTTTTTAACCCTGCGTGCGCTAAGGTATAACGACAGGCAATAAAAAAGGAGAACACAATGTATTCTGTTGGCGATCTGGTACAACCCAAAATGGGCGGCCCCAAAATGAAAATCATCGAAATTCACGGCGACCAAATTGTGGCCGTTGCTGCAAGCGATGAACAGGGGGAGAAATATACCCTGAAAGCGGTAGATGTTGCTCCCTACCATGAAGAAGGCGACTTTGGCGTCTGCTAAATAAAAACGGTGAGGGAAATCTCACCGCCTTCGTTGTTAACGCCTAAATGTTAAATCAGAAAATCATTAAGTGATTTACCGTTAGCAACAGCCTGAGCGAGCGGCTTCGGCATTCTGCCCTGACCGGTCCAGGTTTTCTGCTCACCGTTGAAATCAGTGAAACGGTATTTTGCCGGGCGAGCCGCACGCTTTTTGCTGGTACCGGTTGGCGCCGCAATGTCACCCATCAGGTCATCCGGGGAGATGCCTTCGGATTTCATAAGCTCAAGCCAGGCATTGATTTTTTCCTGCTTCTCGGCCAAGTTTTCGCGCAGGCTTTCTTCTTCGCTACGTTTTTCTTCAGTCACGATCCTGAATTTTTCCAGCATCTCTTCAAGCACGTCAATGGAGAATTCACGCGTCATGGCGCGCAGGGTGCGAATATTATTAAGTTTCTGTAACATAATTGACATATATTATTTAAATTCCTTTCCACTGGCTAAAAATTGGCACTACTGGAACAATTGTATTATATGATGGAATTATTTACCACCGCTGCACCTGTGTCTTTATCTCATAGTGAGATTATCAACATATATATTTAACCATAACAGATTGGGCATATTTTCATATATCAGTAAACAGTTAACGGTGACGACTGAATAAATACTGTTGATATTATCTGCGGGCATGCCTGACGGTGAGCAAACTCTTTCTTTAGTGTCAGGTGATTAGCCCAGCCCACAGCCGAACAAGCTACTGAATAAATACCCATTCGATGTGAATAGAAAAACGACATAACAATCAGGATTAATCACTTAAAAAATCAAAATAGACATCAATAAACGCTGAATACGTTTTGGATGATGCCATAGGATAAAATTTTGCTCGCTCAACCAGCGCCACTGACATATCTTTACTGCCAAAAACAATCAATACATTGAAAAATAACGACAAAAATAACATCAGCAACAAAAATAGCGTTATGCGATGAAAACCTCTTCGCGCAGAGTATTTTATTAACAAAACGCGTATAAATAAAAATTTTGAGCTAGTTGTTACTTTTAAGGCAGATGGATACTCTATGCAGGAAAACAGAGCCAACCCAAAGCACTGTTAATAACGCTAAAATTCCGTTTTTACCTCTTTCTTCAAGGAGCATACCGATGTTCTCTGCGCAGTCTCGCCTGCGTCATGCGGCAGCAGACACTTTCGCCATGGTGGTCTACTGTTCCGTCGTGAACATGTTGATTGAAATATTTCTCTCCGGTATGAGCTTTGAGCAGTCACTTTCTTCGCGTCTGGTGGCTATCCCGGTCAACATTTTAATTGCATGGCCATACGGTTTTTACCGTGACTGGATGATGCTCCATGCGCGCCGGTTGAGCCCGTCAAAATGGATGAAAAACCTCGCCGACGTCGTAGCCTACGTGACGTTTCAGTCACCGGTGTATGTTTTGATTTTACTGTCGGTGGGCGCAGACTGGCATCAGATTGCCGCAGCGGTAAGCTCGAATATCGTGGTGTCGATGGTGATGGGCGCCGTTTACGGGTATTTCCTCGATTATTGCCGCCGTCTGTTTCGCGTCAGTCAGTACGCCTGACGCTGATATACTCTAAATAATTCAAGTTGCAGGCAGACGGAAAACCTGTGAGTCCCCGGGAGCTTACTCAAGTAAGTGACTGGGGTGAGCTGGTGTAGCCAACGCACATGCGGCTTGAAGTATGACGAGTATAAAGGCCACGACTGGCCAGAATGCCAGTCGTAGGCTTATAACCCGTCGCCAAAAAGTCCATTCAGAAAACGCTCAAGCGCAATGCGAGAGCTGAAGCCGTGCGGTATTCCATAATGCTGTTGCGCATCACCGCCTAAATAAAGCGGAAACTGTTGATAATGGTCGCAGGTTTTAATGTCTGAAGCCGGGTCCGCCAGCATATTGCTGCGCTCTTTAAGGGCCGGATGAATGATAAGCGCCGTTCTGCCCATCCTCGCTTCGCGATTCACATAGACATAATTATCGCCACGGCGGTAGCCGTAAATTTTCTGCGTCACGTCGTCCATCGTGAAACCGACTTTTTCAAGAACGCGCGCTACCTCATCAGGTCGTAAATACATAGTGTTTCCTCGTTATCCTGTACAGCCACGCCACCTTACAGTATTCAGCATTAGCATCGCTTTCAGAAAAATCCATAAACGGCTTAATAAGGCGTGATTCATCTCAGAGGATTGAAATCTGTCCTAGACTTAACGTCACCGTTAATCAGGGGAGGATCCCATGTTCAACAGACCTAATCGCAACGATGTAGATGATGGCGTTCAGGATATTCAAAACGATGTAAGCCAACTGGCCGACTCGCTGGAAGAGGTGCTGAAGTCCTGGGGCAGCGATGCCAAAGACGAATCGGATAACGCCCAGCGCAAAGCCAAAGCATTGCTGCGTGAAACCCGCGCCAGGATGTATGGTCGTACCCGCGTCCAACAGACAGCCCGCGATGCCGTAGGGTGTGCGGACGGCTTTATCCGCGATAAACCGTGGCAAGCGGTGGGTGCCGCTGCTGCGGTCGGTATCTTTATTGGCGCGTTGCTGAGTATGCGTCGATAATTAGAGCGTCGTGCTGATAATAAATAGGCGCCCGCCCCGGCAGGCTTTTGGTCTGTCGGGGTTTTTACTTTATCGCCTGGTAGAGCATTTTCGCCTGCTGCTGCGCCATCGCCAGACTTGAGATATTGGTGAAGCTCATCAACAACCCCGATTCGCCCTGACTGTTAATGCGCCAGTCGCTTAATGCCTGAACCGCCAGCCGGGCCTGGCGCCCACGGCGGGCAAGTTCGTGACAGTCACCGCCGACGCTCATCACCAGCTGAATGCCCCCCTGCTGCGGCACGACGCGAAATCCCTGCTCGACCAGCGCCTGCTCCAGCCACTGACGCCGCCGGGCATAGTGTTGACGCATCTTTTTCAGATGTCGCCAGAAATGCCCTTCGCGCATGAAATCCGCCATCGTTTGCTGCCACAACAGCGGCACGCCGCACGCCGCCAGCGACGCCTGCTGACGAAACGCGGCCACCTGTGGCAGCGGCACCACCAGCCAGGCGGTGCGCAGTGCGGGAAACATCGATTTGCTGAACGTTCCGGCGTAAATCACCCGCTGCGGTGCATCCAGGCTTTTAATCGGCGGCAGCGGTTTGCCCTGATAGCGAAATTCGCTGTCGTAGTCATCTTCAATTACCCACGCTTCCCGGTGCGCGGCCCAGTCCAACAGCTGATGGCGGCGCGGGAGTGACAGCGCTACGCCCAGCGGGCTCTGATGCGCGGGCGTCAGCAGCGCAAAACGCGCATCCGGTGCCAGCCGCAGTCCTTCATCAATACGCATGCCTTCGTCATCCACCGGCACCGGACAACACACGATCCCCTGACGGGCGATCAACGGGCGGATCAGCGGAAAACCGGGGTCCTCCAGCCAGATTTTATCCCCCGGCTGGCCGAGTGTGTTCAGGATCAGCGCCATCGACGCCGCATAGCCCGTGGTGATAAACACCTGTTCCGGCAGACACTCGATGCTTCGGGAAAAACGCAGGTATTCGACAATGGCACTGCGCAGCGCCATTTCGCCGCACACATCGCCGAGCGCCAGATCGAAACGCGTCTGAGTGCGCAGCCGCCGCCCCATCACTCGCGCCCACTGCGCACGCGGAAACAGATCCAGGGCGGGCAGTCCCATCTGAAACGGTTGCGGCTCCGGCTGCTCGCCGCCGTACCACATCGGTTCCGGCGCGGCGGGCCCTGGCATCACGCCTGCACTGACAAACGTTCCCGCCTGCCCACGTCGCTCCAGCCAACCCTGCGCCACCAGCTCACCGTAGGCGGCTTCAACCGTGGCGCGTGAGACGCCAAGTTCCTGGGCGTAGACCCGGCTGGCAGGCAGCCGTTTGCCCGGCGCGAGTTCGCCCTGCTCAATGGCGGCTTTAAGCTGGCGGGAAATTTGCTGGTAGCGTGGTCCACGGGAGACGTCATTCATGGTCTGGTTTTTCACTCAAAAGATGGCTCTCTTTAGCAGACCATTATAGTGCTAAAGTTCCGCCATCGTTAAGAGGAGAAACCCAATGAACACATTACGTCAGCCGTACTATGAACTGAGCCCTGAAGTCTATGCCGCCTTTGTGCAAGCAAGTAAAGCGCTTGAGCGCAGCGAGCTGGAACTGTCGTTGATTGAACTGGTGTATCTGCGCGTATCGCAGATTAACGGCTGTGCTTTCTGCCTGGAAATGCACAGTAAAGCGCTACGCAAACAAGGCGTTGAGCAGGTGAAACTGGACGCGCTGGCCGGTTGGCGCGTGAGTCAGCAGTTTTCCGACCGTGAGCGTGCGGCGCTGGCCTGGGCGGAAGATGTGACCGACATTGCCCGCACCCGTGCGGAAGATGCGGTATATGAACCGCTGCTGGCGTATTTCAGCGCGAAAGAAATCAGCGAACTGACCTTTGCCATCAGCCTGATGAATGCCTTTAACCGTCTCGCCGTCAGTATGCGCATGTAATTTCAGTCAAAAAACCTCGCCCTCGCCACGCTCGTTAGCGGGGGCAAATCAATTCAAAATAACTATATATTGTATGGTTGAAGTTTTTATTAACTACATCTAGTATTCCTTTTGAAGAGACACCCACACAACCGACGCTAACTTTTGCGCCGCTTTGTCATTTTAAACGGAAATACGAATCATGCTCATTACTATTTACACTCGAAACGACTGCGTTCAATGCCACGCTACCAAACGAGCGATGGAATCCCGGGGCTTTGAGTTTGAGATGGTGAACATCGACCACGATCCTGTCGCCGTTGACACCCTGCGCGAGCAAGGATTCCGCTCTCTGCCGGTGGTTTTCGCCGGGGAGGAAAGCTGGTCAGGCTTCCGCCCGGACATGATCAACCGCCTGCGCCCTGAGGCGACCGCGGCTCGCGCATGAGCACCCTCGTCTAC
Source organism: Scandinavium hiltneri (assembly GCF_024764835.1). Taxonomy (GTDB): domain Bacteria; phylum Pseudomonadota; class Gammaproteobacteria; order Enterobacterales; family Enterobacteriaceae; genus Scandinavium; species Scandinavium hiltneri. The sequence continues at coordinate 47,263 of NZ_JALIGE010000067.1, forward strand.
TTCTCCAGCAGTTCCGAAAACACGCTGCGCTTTATTGAGCGTTTAGGACTGCCCGCGGCGCGCATTCCGCTTAACGAACGGGAGCGCATTCAGGTAGACGAGCCGTACATTCTGGTGGTGCCAAGCTACGGCGGTGGCGGTACAGCGGGCGCAGTGCCTCGCCCGGTTATCCGTTTTTTAAATGACCCGCACAATCGCGCGCTGATCCGCGGCGTGATTGCTTCGGGAAACCGAAACTTTGGCGAGGCCTACGCCCGCGCCGGAGACGTGATTGCGCAGAAATGTGACGTGCCTTATCTCTACCGTTTTGAGCTGATGGGTACCCCGCGCGATATCGATAATGTGCGAAAAGGAGTGAGCGAATTTTGGCAACGACAACCGCAGAACGTGTGACCCACAGCACCCCGGACTACCATGCGCTGAACGCGATGCTGAACCTGTACGACAAAGCGGGCCGCATTCAGTTTGAAAAAGATGCCGAGGCGGTGAGCGCTTTCATGGAAAGCCACGTCAGACCGCAAACCCGCACCTTTGCCAATCAGGACGCGCGGCTCGACTGGCTGGTTGCTGAAGGGTATTACGATGACCGCACGCTCGCCCGCTTCGATCGCGCCTTTGTAGTGGACCTTTTCGCCCACGCGCACGCCAGCGGTTTTCGCTTCAAAACGTTCCTTGGCGCGTGGAAGTATTACACCAGCTACACCTTAAAATCCTTCGACGGGAAACAGTTTCTCGAACACTTTGAGGACCGGGTGGTGATGGTTGCGCTGAGTCTTGCACAAGGCGATGAAGCCCTTGCCCGTCAGCTCGTCGATGAAATGCTTTCCGGACGTTTTCAGCCCGCTACCCCGACGTTCCTCAACGGCGGCAAACAGCAGCGCGGTGAACTGGTGTCCTGTTTCCTGCTGCGTATTGAAGACAATATGGAGTCGATTGGTCGTGCGGTGAATTCGGCATTGCAGCTCTCCAAACGCGGCGGTGGCGTGGCGTTTTTGCTCTCCAACCTGCGTGAATCCGGGGCGCCGATTAAGCGCATTGAAAATCAGTCTTCCGGCGTGATTCCGGTGATGAAGATGCTGGAAGATGCGTTCTCTTACGCCAATCAGCTTGGCGCACGTCAGGGCGCTGGCGCGGTTTACCTGCATGCGCATCACCCGGATATCCTGCGTTTTCTGGATACCAAACGCGAGAATGCCGACGAAAAAATCCGCATCAAAACGCTGTCTCTCGGCGTGGTGATCCCGGATGTGACCTTCCAGTTAGCGAAAGAAAACGCGCAGATGGCGCTGTTTTCGCCGTATGACGTGGAGCGCCTGTACGGCAAACCGTTCGGGGATGTCGCCATTAGCGAGATGTACGACGAACTGCTAGCCAACGACCAGGTGCGTAAAACGTACATTAACGCCCGTGATTTCTTCCAGACGCTGGCCGAAATTCAGTTCGAATCCGGCTATCCATACATCATGTACGAAGACACCGTGAACCGCGCCAACCCGATTGCCGGGCGCATCAATATGAGCAACCTGTGCTCTGAAATCTTGCAGGTTAACAGCGCCTCGACCTTCGATGAAAATCTGGATTTCGCCCATACCGGGCATGATATCTCCTGCAACTTAGGCTCGCTGAATATCGCGCTGGCGATGGATTCTGCAGACTTCGGCCTGACGGTGGAAACGGCCATCCGTGGCCTGACGGCGGTGTCGGACATGAGCCACATTCGCTCGGTGCCGTCAGTCGAAGCCGGAAATGCCGCCTCGCACGCCATTGGTCTCGGGCAGATGAACCTGCACGGTTATCTGGCGCGGGAAGGCATTGCCTACGGCAGCCCGGAAGGACTGGATTTCACCAACCTCTATTTTTACACCGTGACGTGGCACGCGCTGCACACCTCGATGAAACTGGCGCGTGAGCGCAACCAGCGTTTTGCCGGGTTTGCCGATTCGCGCTACGCCAGCGGAGCGTATTTCCGCCAGTATCTTGAGAATGACTGGCAGCCGAAAACCGAGAAAATCCGCGCGCTGTTTGCAAAGGCGGGCATCACCCTGCCCACGCGTGAGATGTGGCAACAGCTGCGTGAAGACGTGATGCAGCATGGGATTTATAACCAGAATCTACAGGCGGTGCCGCCGACCGGGTCGATTTCCTATATCAATCACGCGACGTCGAGCATTCACCCGATCGTGTCCAAAATTGAAATACGCAAGGAAGGCAAAACCGGCCGCGTTTACTATCCCGCGCCCTTTATGACCAACGACAACCTGGCGCTGTATCAGGACGCCTACGAAATCGGGCCGGAGAAAATCATCGATACCTACGCCGAAGCGACGAAACACGTTGACCAGGGACTGTCGCTGACGCTGTTCTTCCCCGATACCGCCACCACGCGCGACATCAATAAAGCGCAGATTTACGCCTGGAAGAAAGGCATCAAGACGCTGTACTACATTCGCCTGCGCCAGCTCGCGCTGGAAGGCACTGAAATTGAAGGCTGCGTGTCGTGCGCGCTGTAAGGAGAAAAGGATGAACCGTTTATTACGCGTCAGCGCCGTTAACTGGAACAAGATTGAGGACGATAAGGACCTGGAGGTCTGGAACCGTTTGACCAGCAACTTCTGGCTGCCGGAAAAAGTGCCGCTGTCGAACGACATTCCGGCGTGGCAGTCGCTGAGTCACGCCGAGCAGCAACTGACCATCCGCGTATTCACCGGACTGACGCTGCTCGACACCATTCAGAATACCGTTGGTGCGCCGTCGCTGATGCCGGATGCGCTGACGCCGCACGAAGAAGCGGTGATGTCGAACATCAGCTTTATGGAAGCCGTCCATGCCCGCTCGTACAGCTCGATTTTCTCCACGCTGTGCCAGACCAAAGACGTGGACGCGGCCTACGCCTGGAGCGAAGAAAACGCGCCACTGCAGCGCAAAGCACAGCTGATGCTGGAATACTACGCCGCCGATGCGCCGCTGAAGAAAAAAATTGCCAGCGTATTTCTGGAATCCTTCCTGTTCTATTCCGGCTTCTGGCTGCCGATGTATTTCTCAAGCCGAGGCAAGCTAACGAATACCGCAGATCTTATTCGTTTGATTATTCGAGACGAAGCGGTTCACGGATATTACATCGGATATAAATTCCAGAAAGGCCTGGAAAAACTCAGCGCCGAAGAGCAGCAGGCGCTGAAAGATTTCGCCCTTGAACTGCTGTTGGATTTGTACGACAACGAACTCGCCTATACCGACGCGTTGTACGCTGGCACCGGTTGGGAAGACGATGTAAAAGCGTTCCTTTGCTACAACGCCAACAAGGCGCTGATGAACCTCGGCTATGAAGCGCTGTTCCCCGCGGAAATGGCAGACGTGAACCCGGCTATCCTCGCCGCGCTGTCGCCGAACGCCGACGAAAACCATGACTTCTTCTCCGGTTCTGGCTCTTCCTATGTGATGGGCAAAGCCGTCGAAACCGAGGACGAAGACTGGAATTTCTGACGTTGATTCGCGGGGGTAAATATGTCCACATTTCCCACGCGGATATTTTCATCTATGCCAACATTTTTCCGCCAAATATCCCTTTCAGCCCTTTCGCTATTTTAACCTTGCGAACTGTTTTAATCATTCAGATTTAGGCAAAATTTTCAGTAACTGACAAAAAACATCAGTAAAAAATCGTTTCCGCTCAGCCCTTATATCATGGGGGCATAGCGCCTGTTGCCGCCGAAAATGCCCGCATCACCAGGACATTGAGGGTTGTCTCAGAATCTGAGTATGTTAGGGTAGATCCGGTCAATTATTTTCATCAGGTAGCATATCGACATAATTAAATAACAGGAATCAGTTTATTGCATGGCAATTAAATTAGAAGTTAAAAATCTTTATAAAATATTTGGCGAGCATCCGCAACGCGCATTCAAATATATTGAAAAAGGTCTTACGAAAGAACAAATTCTTGAAAAGACCGGGTTATCACTTGGCGTTATGGACGCCAGTCTGGCCATTGAAGAAGGCGAGATTTTTGTCATCATGGGGTTGTCCGGCTCCGGTAAATCCACCATGGTACGCCTTCTCAATCGCCTGATTGAACCCACCCGCGGTCAGGTTCTCATCGACGGTATTGATATTGCGAAAATATCCGACGCAGAGCTCCGCGAGGTGCGCAGAAAAAAAATTGCAATGGTCTTCCAGTCATTTGCGCTGATGCCGCATATGAACGTCCTGGAAAATACGGCCTTCGGCATGGAATTAGCGGGCGTTCCACCGCAAGAGCGCCAGGAAAAAGCGCTGGACGCACTTCGCCAGGTTGGCCTCGAAAATTATGCTCACGGTTATCCGGATGAATTATCCGGTGGTATGCGCCAGCGCGTTGGCCTCGCCCGTGCATTAGCCATTAACCCTGACATCTTATTAATGGATGAAGCGTTCTCCGCGCTCGACCCTTTAATTCGTACCGAAATGCAGGACGAACTGGTGAAATTGCAGGCCCGCCAGCAGCGTACCGTTGTCTTTATTTCCCACGATCTCGACGAAGCCATGCGTATCGGCGACCGTATTGCCATTATGCAAAACGGCCGAGTGGTACAGGTCGGTACGCCGGATGAAATTCTGAATAATCCGGCCAATGACTATGTGCGCACCTTCTTCCGTGGCGTGGATATCAGCCAGGTGTTTAGCGCCAAAGACATTGCGCGTCGTAACCCAAAAGGGCTGCTGCGTAAAGCGCCGGGCTTTGGCCCACGCTCTGCGATTAAGCTGTTGCAAGATGAAGACCGCGAATATGGCTATGTCGTTGAACGCGGTAATAAATTTGTCGGTATTGTTTCCATTGATTCTCTGAAGGCCGCGCTGGCCGAGGGCCTGGGTATAGACGCTGCGCTGCTGGATGCGCCACTGCCTCTTGACGCTCAGACCGCGCTTAGCGAGTTGCTCTCTCACGTTGGTCAGGCACCGTGCGCGGTACCGGTCATCGATGAAGAACAACAGTACGTGGGCATCATCTCCAAGAGCATGCTGCTACAGGCTTTAGATCGCGAGGGAACAAACAATGGCTGATCAATCGAATCCGTGGGCAACCACACCGGCGGCCGACAGCGCCGCACAATCAGGCGCTGCGCAATCTGCCGACGCCTGGGGCGCGCCTGCTTCTACTCCACCGGCAAACGGCGGCGGCGCAGACTGGCTGCATAGCGCACCTGCACCTAAAGCAGAACACTTCAATATTCTGGACCCGTTCCACAAAACGCTGATCCCACTCGATAGCTGGGTAACCAGCGGGATTGACTGGATAGTGGTGCATTTCCGTCCCGTGTTCCAGGGCATTCGTATCCCGGTGGATTACATTCTGGGTGGCTTCCAGCAGCTGTTGCTGGGTATGCCTGCGCCGGTGGCGATTGCAGTTTTTGCTCTGATCGCCTGGCAGATTGGCGGTGCCGGGATAGGTATCGCCTCACTAATTTCACTGATTTTGATTGGTGCAATTGGCGCGTGGTCTCAGGCGATGGTGACCCTCGCACTGGTGCTGACCGCCCTGTTGTTCTGCATCATCATCGGCCTGCCGCTCGGTATCTGGCTGGCGCGCAGTCCGCGGGCATCGAAAATAATCCGGCCGCTGCTCGATGCGATGCAGACCACTCCGGCGTTCGTATACCTGGTGCCTATTGTGATGCTGTTCGGTATCGGTAACGTACCGGGCGTGGTGGTGACCATCATCTTTGCCCTGCCGCCGATTGTGCGTCTGACTATCCTCGGGATTAACCAGGTGCCAGCCGATCTTATCGAAGCATCACGCTCGTTCGGAGCCAGCCCGCGCCAGATGCTGTTCAAAGTGCAGCTGCCGCTGGCGATGCCGACCATTATGGCCGGAGTGAACCAGACGCTGATGCTGGCGCTGTCGATGGTGGTTATCGCCTCGATGATTGCCGTAGGCGGTCTGGGACAAATGGTTCTGCGCGGTATCGGCCGACTCGATATGGGTCTGGCGACCGTCGGCGGTGTGGGGATCGTTATCCTCGCGATTATTCTCGACCGTCTGACTCAGGCTGCTGGCCGTGATTCCCGTAGCCGCGGCAACCGTCGCTGGTACACCACGGGCCCTGTCGGCCTGGTGACTCGCTTCTTCATTAAGTAATTCTGCATTTCCCGGCAGCCCTGCCTGCCGGGTCCACTCCCTGATACTTATAAAGGAACAACAATGCGAAATAGCGTAATTTTTGCCACTGCGTTTGCCACCCTTGTCTCCGGTAGCGCGTTTGCCGCTGACCTGCCAGGCAAAGGCATTACCGTTCAGCCGGTACAAAGCACCATTTCCGAAGAGACCTTCCAGACCCTGCTGGTTAGCCGTGCGCTGGAGAAACTGGGTTATACCGTCAGCAAACCGAGCGAAGTGGATTACAACGTCGGCTATACCTCGATTGCCTCTGGCGATGCGACCTTTACCGCCGTGAACTGGAAACCGCTGCATGACGATATGTATGCCGCAGCCGGTGGCGATAAGAAGTTTTATCGTGAAGGCGTGTACGTGACCGGTGCCGCGCAGGGTTATCTGATGGATAAGAAAACCGCTGAGAAGTACCACATCACCAAAATCGATCAGCTGAAAGATCCGAAACTTGCCAAAATCTTCGATACCAACGGCGACGGTAAAGCAGACCTGACCGGCTGTACGCCGGGCTGGGGTTGTGAAGCGGTAATTAATCATCAGATTGACGCGTACGGCCTGAGCAATACCGTGGTGCATAACCAGGGTAACTACGCGGCCATGATGGCCGATACGATTACGCGCTTTAAAGAAGGCAAACCGGTGCTGTATTACACCTGGACGCCGTACTGGGTGAGCGATGTGCTGAAACCGGGCAAAGACGTGGTGTGGCTGCAGGTGCCGTTCTCCGCGATGCCGGGCGAGCAGAAAGATATCGACACCAAACTGCCTAACGGCGCCAACTATGGTTTCCCGGTGAACACTATGCATATCGTGGCCAACAAAGCCTGGGCTGAGAAAAACCCGGCGGCGGCGAAACTGTTCGCGCTGATGAAACTGCCTATCTCTGATATCAACGCCGAAAACGCGATGATGCACGAAGGTCATGCCTCAGAAGCCGATATCCAGGGTCACGTAGACGGTTGGATTTCAGCCCACCAGCAGCAGTTTGACGGCTGGGTGAAAGAAGCGATGGCTGCGCAGAAATAAGTACTCTCCAGGCCCGGCGGCGCTCAGCTTGCCGGGCCTGGATTCCCGCCCACCGCACTATCCGACATCCTTCATTTCCCTTCTTCCCGCACTTTTTAGTTATCATTGCTTACCTGCAAAATAATCACCTAAAGAACAATGACTAAAAATTCTCATGGGCTTAGCCCGGCGCTGATTGCGCTGATGTCCGTCGCGACCGGTCTCGCCGTCGCCAGTAATTACTACGCCCAACCGCTGCTGGACACCATTGCCCGCGCCTTTTCTCTGAGCGCAGGACAAGCTGGTTTTATCGTCACCGCCGCGCAGCTGGGCTACGCCGCCGGACTGCTGTTCCTGGTGCCGCTGGGCGATATGTTTGAGCGCCGGACCTTAATCGTCTCCATGACGTTACTGGCGGCGGGCGGAATGCTCATTACCGCATCCAGTCATTCGCTGACAATGATGATCCTCGGTACCGCCCTGACCGGCCTGTTTTCGGTGGTGGCGCAAATTCTGGTCCCGCTGGCCGCGACGCTCGCCAGTCCGGATAAGCGCGGGAAAGTGGTCGGCACCATTATGAGCGGGTTGCTGCTCGGCATTTTGCTGGCGCGAACCGTCGCCGGGCTGCTGGCCAGTCTCGGCGGCTGGCGCACCGTATACTGGGTGGCGTCGGTATTAATGGTGCTGATGGCGTTCGCCCTGTGGCGCGGCTTGCCGAAGGTGAAAACGGAAACGCATCTGAATTACCCGCAGCTGCTGCGTTCCGTATTCAGCCTGTTTAAGCACGATAAACTCCTGCGCACCCGCGCGCTGCTCGGCTGTCTGACCTTCGCTAACTTCAGCATTCTCTGGACCTCGATGGCATTTCTGCTGGCGGGCGCACCGTTCCACTTTTCGGAAGGGGTGATTGGCCTGTTTGGCCTGGCGGGTGCAGCCGGAGCGTTGGGCGCTCGCCCGGCAGGTGGTCTGGCGGATAAAGGTAAATCGCATCTCACCACCACTACCGGGCTGGTGCTGCTTCTGCTCTCCTGGCTGGCTATCTGGTTTGGACACGCCTCGGTGCTGGCGTTGATTGTCGGCATTCTGGTGCTGGACCTCACCGTGCAGGGCGTGCACATCACTAACCAGACCGTTATCTACCGCGTGCAGCCAGAAGCACGTAACCGTCTTACCGCAGGCTATATGACCAGCTACTTCATCGGTGGGGCTGCCGGGTCACTCATTTCAGCGTCGGCGTGGCAGCACTGGGGCTGGGCGGGCGTTTGCGTGGCAGGTGTGACAATGGCCGCACTGAACTTGCTGGTATGGTGGCGAGGTTTTCACCGACAAGAAGCCGTTGTCTGAAAAGTCTCTATATTCAGGGCCTTATTCCCGCTTTGGGGTTTAAGCACATCCCCTGGTCTGTTAAGGTTATCTACCTGATTAGCCGGGCAACTGTTTCAAGGGTAAATAATTCATCCACGCACTGAACCCTCCCGGACGCTGGCGGCGTATACCTTTGCCGCCGGTCTCAATTTTTTATTTATTTGTTCCATCGTATGAATTCGTCAGATTAATTCATTTACATTATTTGTCACCGTCGTTACTATATCGGCTGTAATTAATGAGGTTATGCCCAAATGGATAGTTCGTTTACGCCCATTGAACAAATGCTAAAATTTCGCGCCAGCCGCTATGAAGATTTTCCGTATCAGGAAATCCTTCTGACTCGCCTGTGCATGCACATGCAAGGGAAGTTGCTGGAAAACCGCAATAAAATGCTGAAAGCTCAGGGGATCAACGAGACGTTATTTATGGCGCTAATCACGCTGGAGTCTCAGGAAAACCACAGTATTCAGCCGTCCGAACTGAGCTGCGCACTGGGTTCTTCACGTACGAACGCCACCCGTATTGCCGATGAACTGGAAAAACGCGGCTGGATTGAACGCCGTGAAAGCGACAATGACCGTCGCTGCCTGCATCTGCAACTCACCGAGAAAGGGCATCAGTTCCTGCGCGAAGTGTTACCGCCGCAGCACAACTGCCTGCACCAGCTCTGGTCTTCTTTAAGCGTCACCGAAAAAGAGAGCCTCGAGCAAATCACCCGAAAACTCCTGACCCGTCTCGACCAGATGGACGAGGATGGCGTGGCCCAGGAAGGGCTTCGCTAAGCGAGTGAATCGCTCAGTTTCCTGATTTCAAAAATAAAACCGACAGGCCAGCAGCGAAATCTGCTGGCCTTTCTGACAAAAGGTCGGCTCAGCCGATGTGAAATAATAAGATCGTGGAGAAAAACATGAGCGCGAATGCGGAGACTCAAACCCCGCAGCAACCGGCCACCAAGAAAGGTAAACGTAAAGGTGCCCTTCTTCTGCTGACCTTGCTCTTTATTGTTATTGCCGTGGCATATGGGATTTATTGGTTTTTAGTACTGCGTCATTATGAAGATACCGATGATGCATACGTGGCAGGGAACCAGGTTCAAATCATGGCACAGGTGTCGGGCAGCGTGACGAAAGTCTGGGCTGATAACACCGACTTCGTGCAAAAAGGCGATGTGCTGGTCACCCTCGACCAGACCGATGCGCAGCAGGCGTTTGAACGCGCACAGACGGGGCTTGCCTCCAGCGTGCGTCAGACCCGCCAGATGATGATCAACAGCAAGCAATTGCAGGCCAGCATCGACGTCAAAAAAACGGCACTGGCGCAGGTACAGACCGACCTTAACCGTCGTATTCCGCTGGGCACCGCGAACCTGATAGGTCGCGAAGAGCTGCAGCACGCCCGTGATGCCGTGGCCAGTGCACAGGCTCAACTGAATGTAACTATTCAGCAGTTTAATGCCAACCAGGCCATGATTCTGGGCACCAAACTGGAAGACCAGCCAGCGGTGAAACAGGCAGCGACCGAAGTACGTAACGCGTGGCTTGCGCTGGAACGTACCAAAATCGTTAGCCCGATGACCGGCTACGTCTCTCGCCGTGCGGTTCAGCCAGGGGCACAGATCAGCCCAACCACCCCGCTGATGGCGGTGGTTCCGGCAACCAATCTGTGGATCGATGCTAACTTTAAAGAAACCCAGCTGGCGCATATGCGTATCGGCCAGCCGGTGACCGTTATCAGCGATATCTACGGCGACGACGTGAAGTACACCGGGAAAGTGGTGGGTCTGGATATGGGGACCGGCAGCGCCTTCTCCCTGCTTCCGGCGCAGAACGCCACCGGGAACTGGATCAAAGTGGTTCAGCGTCTGCCGGTTCGCGTAGAGCTGGATGAAAAACAGCTGGCTCAGCATCCGCTGCGTATCGGATTGTCTACGCTGGTGAAGGTGGATACCTCCAACCGCGACGGTGAAATGCTGGCGAATCAGACGCGTCACACGCCTGCTTATGAAAGTAATGCACGTGAAATTAGCCTTGATCCTGTGAATAAGCTGATTAACACCATCGTGCAGGCCAACGCCAACTAATTCCGGGGTGAACGTAATGCAACAGCAAAAACCGCTGGAAGGCGCGCAGTTGGTCATTATGACCATTGCGCTGTCTCTGGCGACGTTCATGCAGGTGCTGGACTCGACGATTGCTAACGTGGCGATCCCCACCATTGCCGGTAACCTTGGCTCATCACTGAGCCAGGGGACGTGGGTTATTACGTCGTTCGGGGTGGCGAACGCCATTTCCATTCCGATTACCGGCTGGCTGGCAAAACGTGTGGGCGAGGTAAAGCTGTTTACCTGGTCCACTATCGCCTTCGTCATCGCCTCCTGGGCGTGCGGCGTGTCGAGCAGCCTGACGATGCTGATTTTCTTCCGCGTCATTCAGGGTATTGTTGCCGGTCCGCTTATCCCGCTTTCGCAGAGTCTGCTGTTAAACAACTACCCGCCAGCAAAACGCGCCGTGGCGCTGGCATTGTGGTCAATGACGGTTATCGTCGCGCCGATTTGCGGCCCAATCCTCGGCGGCTATATCAGTGACAACTATCACTGGGGTTGGATCTTCTTCATCAACGTGCCGATTGGTGCAGTGGTGGTGCTGTTAACTCTGCAAAGCCTGCGCGGACGCGAAACCCGAACCGAACATCGGCGCATTGATGCCATCGGACTGGCGCTTCTGGTGGTCGGGATTGGCAGTCTGCAGGTCATGCTCGACCGCGGGAAAGAGCTCGACTGGTTTAACTCTACCGAAGTCATTGTCCTGACCATCGTCGCGGTGGTGGCGATAAGCTTCTTGATTGTCTGGGAGCTAACGGACGATAACCCGATAGTCGATCTCTCGCTCTTCAAGTCGCGAAACTTTACCATCGGCTGTTTATGTATCAGCCTGGCCTATATGCTCTACTTCGGTGCGATCGTTTTGCTGCCGCAGTTGCTGCAGGAGGTATATGGCTACACGGCCACCTGGGCGGGTCTGGCATCGGCGCCGGTGGGGATATTGCCCGTGATTCTGTCGCCGATTATCGGCCGCTTTGCGCATAAGATAGATATGCGACGGCTGGTGACCTTCAGCTTTATTATGTATGCGGTGTGCTTCTACTGGCGTGCGTATACCTTCGAACCGGGAATGGACTTTGGCGCATCAGCGTGGCCGCAGTTTATACAGGGCTTCGCGGTGGCGTGCTTCTTTATGCCACTGACCACCATCACCCTTTCCGGCCTTGGGCCAGAGCGGATGGCGGCGGCATCGAGCCTGTCGAACTTTACCCGTACGCTGGCGGGTTCTATCGGTACGTCGATAACGACCACCATGTGGAGCAACCGTGAAGCGCTACACCACGCTCAGCTGACCGAGTCGGTGAACCCTTTTAACCCGAATGCGCAGCAGATGTACGGCCAGCTTCAGGATTTAGGGATGTCGGAGCAGCAGGCCTCCGGCTGGCTGGCACAGCAAATCACCAACCAGGGACTGATCATTTCCGCGAACGAAATCTTCTGGATGTCGGCGGGGATCTTCATCGTACTCCTGGGGCTCATCTGGCTCGCCAGACCGCCGTTTGGCGCGGGTGGTGGCGGCGGTGGTGCGCACTAACGTAGTGTGAATAACAGGACCCTCTTTTACAGAGGGTCTTTTTTTGTCCATTTCTCGCAAGATTCTGTCACGTCCGCTAAAGCGCCGCGCCCTGCTCTTCCGTCAGGATAAAACCACGACAAGAGGAGAATCCCATGCTGAACAACCCTGCAGAAAAATATCGCCCCTGGCCCGTTTTATCTTTGCCGGACCGCCGCTGGCCGGACAACACGCTGACTCATGCTCCACGCTGGTTATCAACAGATTTGCGCGACGGGAATCAGGCCCTCGCCGAGCCGATGGACGCCGAACGCAAGCTGCAGTTCTGGGATTTACTGCTGCGCTGCGGCTTTAAAGAAATTGAAGTGGCGTTTCCGTCTGCATCGCAAACAGACTTCAATTTTGTCCGCCAGCTGATTGAGGAGAAACACATTCCGCAAGACGTCACAATCCAGGTATTAACCCAGGCGCGTGAAGATCTTATCCTGCGCACCTTTGAGTCACTGCGTGGGGCCCACCGGGCGACGGTCCACCTCTATAACGCCACTGCCCCACTGTTTCGCCGCCTGGTGTTTGGCATGGAAAAAGCGCAAATAGTGGAGCTGGCGACGCGCTCCACGCGGCTTATTCGTCAGCAGTGCGAAGCCCAGCCGGACACCCTTTGGCAATATGAGTATTCGCCGGAAACATTCTGCTTTACCGAGCCTGAGTTCGCGCTGGAAATTTGTGAAGCCGTGTCGGCCGTTTGGGACCCCTGCGCCAGCCGGCCGATGATCATCAATCTGCCCGCGACGGTAGAAGTGAACACCCCCAACGTGTATGCCGATCAGATTGAATACTTCTGCCGCCACTTCTCGCGTCGCGATGAGGTTTGTATCAGCGTGCATCCGCATAACGATCGCGGAACCGGCGTCGCAAGCGCCGAGCTGGCGGTAATGGCCGGGGCCGATCGCGTGGAAGGCTGCCTGTTTGGTAACGGCGAGCGCACGGGCAATGTTTGTCTGGTGACGCTGGCGATGAACCTTTATAGCCAGGGCGTTTCTCCGGGACTGGATTTCAGCGAGATGAAGCAGGTCGTTGAGGTAGTAGAGAGCTGTAATCAGCTGCCGGTTCATCCGCGTCATCCGTGGGCCGGAAGCCTGGCTTACACCGCCTTCTCCGGCTCGCATCAGGATGCTATCAAGAAAGGCTTTGATGCACGTAAGCCCGACGAACACTGGGAAATGCCCTATCTGCCAGTCGATCCGCAGGATATCGGCTGTAGCTATGAGGCGGTTATCCGCGTAAATAGCCAGTCGGGGAAAAGCGGCAGCGCGTGGCTTATCGAGCAGAATCACGGTCTGACGTTACCGCGGGCGTTACAGCAGGATTTCAGCCAGCACGTGCAGCGCGAAACCGATGCTCACGGTCGGGAAATGACTCACAACGCGCTGTGGCAGCTGTTCCGCTCCCGCTACGGCCTGACTACACAACCTGCCCTGCAGCTGAAAGATTATAAGAGCGAGAGTCAGCACAACGGCGAGCTGTTATTGCAGGCGACGCTGCTGATTAATGGGGAGAGCTGGCGCCTGCAGGGCAGCGGCAATGGCCTGCTTTCGGCAGCGGTCAATGGCCTGATGCGTTTGCACAAGCAGACGCTGGTAATTAAGGATTATCACGAGCACACGCTGGGAGAACGCAGCGACAGCCGATCGGTGGCCTATATTCGCTGTCTGTCAGCAGATGGCAGCAGCCATTGGGGCGTCGGCATCGACAGCGATGTTTCACGGGCGTCACTTCAGGCGCTGCTTAACGCCGTCGGCGCGCGGTCCTAATCGCTATAAAAATACTCGCTGGGTGAGGTGCCCATCACCCGGCGAAACATGGCGGTGAACGCACTGTGGCTACCGTACCCGAGGTCGAGTGCCACTCTGAGTACCGATTGCCCCTGAGCCAGTCGCACCAGTGCTTCCATTAATCGGGCGCGCCGGACCCACTCACTCCAGGTCAATGCCGTCTGCTGCTGAAAATGACGGTTAAGGGTGCGCTCACTCATATTGGCCACCCTTGCCGCCCGACGGCTGTCCCACGCGTCGGCAGGGCTTTCCCGCATCTGCTGACACAGCGCGCGCAGTGCAGCGTCCTGCGGTTCCGGTAGGCCAAAAGGCAACACCTGCATACCGCGGATCTCATCGAGGATTAACTCATAGATCCTTTCTTCGCGGCTGCCCGGCGCATACTTTTCCGCAAGATTTAGCGAAGCAACGATAAGCTCCCGCAGCAGCGGCGAGATCTGCACAATCTGGCAGGTCGCGGGCAGAAACGCGCGGGCCAGCGGATCGATAAACAGCGTGCGGGCGGCCACGTGCCCGGTCATACGTAGCGCGTGAGGCGTGCCAGCAGGCAGCCAGACGCCGCGCCCCGGCGGTACAACCCAGCATCCTTCCTGCGTATCTACCCGGACAACACCACTCAGAATATGCAGCAGCTGGGCACAATCGTGCTGATGCCAGGGCTCGCTATCGCCGTGCGCATAATCATGGGCAAAGGGAACAAGCGGGCAATGGGTGAAAGAGAACGTTAAGGTTGTGGTCATTGGCGCAATCGCGGTGGCGGGCCTGAGAGGAAGAGAAAAAACCCGGCGCATAAGCCCGGGTTTCTGAAGAGAAAACTAGATATGCAGTTCCTGCAGCTTCTCTTTTGGCAGCGCCAGCTCATCATTGCTGTTCACACGAACACCGCGGTCAATGATATGACGGGCGATTTCCTGCGCTTCTTCCAGCGAGTGCATGGTATACGTACCGCACTGATAGACGTTCAGCTCTGGGATCTGGTTCTGCTCTTTCACCTTCAGCACGTCGGCCATCGCGGCTTTCCATGCTTCGGCTACGCGGGATTCGTCCGGCGTGCCAATCAGGCTCATGTAGAAGCCGGTGCGGCAGCCCATTGGGGAAATGTCGATGATTTCCACGCCGTTGCCATTGAGGTGATCGCGCATGAAGCCCGCGAACAGGTGCTCAAGAGTATGAATGCCGCGCTCTGGCATCACTTCTTTGTTCGGTACGCAGAAGCGCAGATCAAAGACGGTGATGTCATCGCCGTGTGGCGTGTGCATGGATTTTGCGACGCGAACAGCTGGGGCTTCCATTCGGGTATGGTCGACAGTAAAGCTATCTAATAACGGCATTTTGTCTCCTCCGAACTCTTCTCATCCCTTGTGCCATCAGGGCTACGCGGAAAATATTACGAAGAGTATGTTTTTTTTTGAAATTAACTGAACTCTTTGTTCCCGGGCGAGTCTTACTCTATGAAAGACGCGCATTTGTTATCATCATCCCTGTATTCAGAGATGAAATTTTGGCCACATTTACTGTGGCCTTTTTCTTTTCTGTCAGGCGTGACGCGCGACCAGCTCGGAGAACGGCTCTGTATCCGCCTCTTCAATCTGACGCTGACGTGCCAACGAGGCTTCACGCTCCGCTTCAAAATCCGTTTCGCTCAAAATCTCCAGCGGTTCTTCACGCAGCATTTTACGATATTCATCTCCCAGCGCTTTGCCGGTGCCACCAATGCCACTCTCAAGCATAGAACGCAAAATACGTGCTGAGAACGTTAATTCCGGATTATCAAAGCTTGCGACCAGCTCGTCACACACTTTCTGATACGCTTCGCCGCCTTCGATGCCGTCCAGCGTCTGCGCCACACGACGCAAATCAGCAAATAGGTCTTTGCCGACCTGAGCCAGCGGGAACTGTGCTGTTTCACAGCCAA
The DNA here is from genome assembly GCF_024764835.1 of Scandinavium hiltneri. Lineage (GTDB taxonomy): Bacteria > Pseudomonadota > Gammaproteobacteria > Enterobacterales > Enterobacteriaceae > Scandinavium > Scandinavium hiltneri. Next base: position 63,148 of record NZ_JALIGE010000067.1, read on the forward strand.
TGCCCAGCGTCAGACCCGGTTTACGACCTTCCAGAATCACACGATTCCAGTTAGTGCGGGTACACAACAGCTCATCGCTGCTCATTTCTGGCGCATCAGCCAGCACGCACCAGACCATGAACAGGTCGAGGAAGCGAACCTGCTGCTCGTCCACACCGATTGGCGAGAACGGGTTGATGTCCAGCGAACGCACTTCGATATATTCAATACCGCCACGCAGCAGCGCATCCGATGGTGTTTCACCGCTGCGGGTGACGCGTTTCGGACGAATTGGCGCGTACAGTTCATTCTCAATCTGCAAAATGTTGCTGTTGATCTGCAGATAGTGGCCGTCTTTTGCCAGACCAATTTTGGCGTACTCTTCCGACGGCGTTTTGATCGCCCGCTTCAATCCTGCCACATACTCGTGGAGATCGTTAAACGTAATTCCGAGATTGCTTTGCGACTTATTGGTATAACCCAGGTCGCTCAAACGCAGAGACGTCGCGTACGGCAGGTAATACATGCCGCCCTCGGTTTTCTCAAACGGTAGCGTAGTCGGTTTGCCCTGCAAGAACGATGAGCAAACGGCCGGAGAGGCCCCGAACAGATACGGGATCACCCAACCAAAACGGTAATAGTTGCGGATCAGGCGGAAATAACCAGCAGAGATAGCCTCTTTGCCGTCTTCCGTGCTTTCTACGCCACACTTTGCCTGCCAGAATGCCATCGGCAGCGAGAAGTTGTAATGCACGCCGGAGATGGTTTGCATCAGCGCACCGTAACGGTTTTTCAGCCCTTCACGGTACAGCGTTTTCAAACGACCCACGTTAGAGGTGCCATACTGTGCCAGCTCGATATCCTGGCCTGGCGCGATATAGCACGGCATGCTCAGTGGCCACATGCGCTCGTCGCCGATATGGCGCGCGGTGTGGCGATGCACGTCACGCAGCAGCGTCAGCATGTGGTCAATGTCGCCATCTACCGGAGTGATAAACTCCAGCAATGCTTCGGCAAAGTCAGTTGTAATCCATTTATGGGTCAGTGCTGAACCCAGTTCTACCGGGTGACCCGTTGTTGCCAATGAGCCATCAGCATTAACGCGCAGCGTTTCGCGCTCAAGACCGCGTTGGATCCCCTGAACTGCCTGAGGATTTTTTTCCAGCCAGGTCAGCGCCTGTGATACGTCCGGGATCAAATTGACCTCCCGCCTGTCGAAATCATTTTATTAAGCATAATTGTAATGGTTGACGATTAAAGGTCACAATCAATCCAATTAGTGCCACCACGTCATACCCTGAAGCGTCGCTGCGGCGATAGCCACATAGCGCAACGCCTTGCCAAGGCATAAGAAAAAAAGTACCGGTCCCCAGGAAAGACGCATCCATCCTGCCAGGACACACAATAAATCGCCGATAACCGGCATCCAGCTAAGTAATAGTGTGGCCGCGCCATAACGTCTTAGCCAGCCCATCGCTTTCTCCCGCCAACGCGAATTATCACGCTGCGGAAATAAACGCCCAAGAATAACGTTAGTTACCCCTCCAAGGCTATTACCCATTGTTGCTATTAACACGAGTAACCACGGATGGCTGACGCCCGCTATCAGCATGCCTATCAGGACAACTTCTGAATTTCCGGGTAACAGCGTGGCGCTCAGAAAACTACTGGCAAAAAGCGATAACAGCGGGAGCGCGTCACTCACAGCAAACGCACGTCCACAACATCCATACCCGCACTTTTCGCCGCCTGAATACCAAAATCGGCATCCTCAAACACCACGCATTGCTGCGCAGGGACGTCCATCAGCTCTGCACACAGCAAAAACGTATCCGGCGCTGGCTTATGTTGAGCAACATGATCGGCAGCAACCACCGCGGTGAAGTACTGACGCAGGCCCAAATGAGTGAGCAACGCTTCCGCCATTGCACTTTCACTGCCGGTGCCAACCGCCATCGGGCGGCGGCCGTGCCACTCTTTAACGACGTCAATGAGCGGCAACGGGCGCACGGTATCCAACAGAATCGCTTTCACCGCGTCCGTTTTCTCACGTGCCAGCTGATGGGGATCGAGAGTGGCCTGATTCAGCTCAATGACCGCCTGAGCAATGCGCCAGGTCGGTGAACCGTTTAAGGCAGCCATGGCGTGTTCATCAAAGCGCATTCCGTATCGCCCGAGAACGTCTCGCCACGCTATAAGATGAGTGGGTTCGGTATCAAGGATGGTGCCATCCATGTCGAAAATCAGCCCTGCATAGCGCTCGTACATCATGTTCTCACTCACCGGATATCGAAACGTTACTTTAACGTAAAACGTCACTGTTTGTCGCTGCCCGCTGAAGACAACAAAGGCACCTGACGGTGCCTTTTATCCGTATTTTCAGACGTTACTTGACCTGCATATCGTTCTCAACAAGGCGAACGCCGGTCACGTTGCGGGTTATCTCCACCGCACGGTTGGCAACCTTCTGCGATGAGACGAATCCACTCAGCTGAACGCGTCCTTTGAAGGTCACTACGCTGATTTCTGAGGATTTAACGTCTTTATCGTTGAACAGTGCGGATTTCACTTTGGTGGTCACCACGGTATCATCGATATAGCCGCCAGTGCTTTCCTTCGTGGAAGAACCTGCACACCCGGCCAGGGACACGCTAACGATAAGAGCTGCACAACATGCAGAGACAGCTTTGAACCATTTCATGGATTTCTCTCCTTGCTACCTTAAAACAGATTAATCACAGATATAAATTAGCCTGGAAGAGGAAAGATGCCAATAGTAAACAAACGGTTAAAGAATTGTCTGGAAAGTTCATGACAAAGTGATATGCGAGAGAACAAAGAGAATGTGTAACAGATGTGAGTGTTTAATGCTGGGGGAGGGATTCAAAAAGAATGGTGCATCCGGGAGGATTCGAACCTCCGACCGCTCGGTTCGTAGCCGAGTACTCTATCCAGCTGAGCTACGGATGCATCGGAATTACTAAGGTGCTGCTGACTCAATGTCACTCATCATGCCGCAACACTGATGAAGATGGTGCATCCGGGAGGATTCGAACCTCCGACCGCTCGGTTCGTAGCCGAGTACTCTATCCAGCTGAGCTACGGATGCATCGGAATTACTAAGGTGCTGCTGACTCAATGTCACTCATCATGCCGCAACACTGATGAAGATGGTGCATTCGGCAGAATAACTCGCCGAAGGCTCGCCCTACTGGGCCGTTGCTAAAACAACGTTATTTTCCCTGTACCACTGAGAATGAGAGTTTCTCTGGCACACCGTCATCGCTGACGGTCAGGAAAATATGGTGCATCCGGGAGGATTCGAACCTCCGACCGCTCGGTTCGTAGCCGAGTACTCTATCCAGCTGAGCTACGGATGCAAATGGCGGTGAGGCGGGGATTCGAACCCCGGATGCAGCTTTTGACCGCATACTCCCTTAGCAGGGGAGCGCCTTCAGCCTCTCGGCCACCTCACCATACGCCTCTTGCGAGTGCTTCGAATTACTCGTTAGAGCTCATCGTCGCTGCGTGGCGCACATATTACTTTCTGGGACTTATAAGTCAAACAATTTTTCCAGACCTTTTATCGATTGCACACTTCCCGTTCAATTAGCCTGCAAAAACGGCAAAAAGAGCGATTAATCAACACAAAGAGACAGCGATAAGCCGATGAACGTCAGACAGACAACGAGGTCGTTGAGCAAATAATCTGTGATGGATTCAGGTCTAAAACGAGAAACGAAGCGGAAAAACGGAGAAAGCGAGAGGTTGCGTCTCACCGGGCAGTGAGACGCGGAAATATTAGTAACTGGACTGCTGGGATTTTTCAGCCTGGATACGCTGGTAGATCTCTTCACGATGGACAGAGACTTCTTTAGGGGCGTTTACGCCGATGCGTACCTGGTTGCCCTTTACCCCTAAAACTGTCACGGTGACCTCATCTCCAATCATGAGGGTTTCACCAACTCGACGAGTCAGAATCAGCATTCTTTGCTCCTTGAAAGATTAAAAGAGTCGGGTCTCTTGTATCCCGGCATTATCCATCACATAACGCCAAAAAGTAAGCGATGACAAACACGTAAACGTGTAAGCAGTCACGGCATTACATTCTGTTAAACGTAAGTTTAGCCGATTTACACAATTTCAACCTGACTTTATCGTTGTCAGTCTTGCTATTGCAAGGCGCTAAAACCGCATGGTTAAAGCGCCCGCCGCGTTTATTGTTATTACAGTTTTGCGCTGACCCAGTCTTTTACGCTGGCCAGTGCGGCCGGGAGAGCCGCTGCATCCGTACCACCGGCTTGCGCCATATCAGGACGACCGCCCCCTTTACCGCCCACCTGCTGAGCGACCATACCAATCAGTTCCCCTGCCTTCACACGGTCAGTCACATCCTTAGAGACTCCCGCAATCAGAGAAACCTTATCGTCTGCGACCGTAGCCAATACCACAATCGTAGAACCCAGCTGGTTCTTCAGATCGTCGACCATAGTACGCAGCATCTTCGGTTCAACGCCAGTAAGTTCACTCACCAGCAGTTTCACGCCATTGATTTCTTCAGCTTTGCTGGAGAGGTTTGCACTCTCCTGCGCGGCAGCCTGCTCTTTCAGCTGCTGCAGCTCTTTTTCCAGCTGACGGGTGCGTTCAAGGACAGAACGCACCTTTTCAGTCAGGTTATGGCTGTCGCCTTTAACCAAATGCGCCACATCGTTCAGCACATCACTCTGCGAATGCAGAGTGGCAATCGCACCTTCGCCGGTCACCGCTTCGATACGACGTACGCCTGCCGCAGTACCGGATTCAGAGGTGATGCGGAACAGGCCGATATCGCCGGTACGTTTCGCATGTGTACCGCCGCACAGCTCGGTCGAGAAATCACCCATGCTGAGGACGCGCACGCGCTCATCATATTTCTCGCCGAACAGCGCCATTGCGCCTTTCGCTTTCGCTTCTTCCAGTTCCATGACGTGGGTTTCGATAGGCAGGTTGCGACGGATCTGGGCATTGACCAGGTCCTCAACCGCGCGGATCTCTTCCGGCTTCATGGCTTCAGAATGTGAGAAGTCAAAGCGCAGCGCTTTGTCATTCACCAGAGAACCTTTCTGCGCAACGTGGGTACCGAGCACCTGGCGAAGCGCCGCGTGCATCAGGTGCGTCGCGGAGTGGTTCAGCAGAATACGCGCCCGGCGAGCTTCATCCACGTCAGCCTGTACCGCGTCGCCCACTTTCAGGGAGCCGCTGTTGAGCGTGCCGAGATGACCAATTGCCTGGCCGTATTTCTGCGTGTCGCTGACGCTGAAGGCACAGCCTGCGCCTTTCAGTTCACCTTTATCACCGACCTGGCCGCCAGATTCTGCATAGAATGGCGTCTGGTCCAGAACAACAACCGCATTCTGGCCTGCCGCGATACTGTCTACGGCTTTACCTTCTACAAACAGCGCGGTGACTTTCGCGTTCAGTTCCAGATGGTCGTAGCCTTTAAATTCGGAAGCGCTGTCAACGCGGATCACCGCGTTGTAGTCTGCGCCAAAACCGCTGGATTCACGCGCACGACGGCGCTGCTCTTCCATTGCGGCGTCAAAGCCTGCTTCATCAACTTTGAGGTTGCGCTCACGGCAAACGTCCGCCGTTAGATCAACCGGGAAGCCGTAGGTGTCATACAAACGGAAAGCGGTTTCACCATCCAGCGTATCGCCTTTCAGCTTCGACAATTCCTCATCCAGCAGAGCCAGACCACGCTCAAGTGTACGGGCAAACTGCTCTTCTTCGGTTTTCAGCACCTGCTCAACCTGAGCCTGCTGACGCTTCAGCTCTTCGCCTGCAGAACCCATCACGCCGACCAACGGGCCAACCAGTTTCCAGAAGAAGCTCTCTTTTGCGCCAAGCATGTTGCCGTGACGAACCGCGCGACGGATGATACGACGCAGCACGTAGCCACGGTTTTCATTCGACGGGATAACACCATCGGCAATCAGGAACGCACATGAACGAATGTGGTCCGCGATCACCCGCAGAGATTTATTGCTGAGATCGGTCGCACCGGTCTCTTTCGCCACGGACTGAATCAGGGCGCGGAACAGGTCGATGTCATAGTTGGAGTTCACGTGCTGCAGCACAGCCGCGATACGCTCCAGACCCATACCGGTATCAACAGACGGCTTCGGCAGTGGTTCCATCGTGCCATCGGCCTGACGGTTGAACTGCATGAAGACGATGTTCCAGATCTCAATGTAACGGTCGCCGTCTTCTTCCGGGCTTCCCGGAGGGCCGCCCCAAATGTGATCGCCGTGATCGAAGAAGATTTCGGTACACGGACCGCACGGACCGGTGTCACCCATCTGCCAGAAGTTATCCGAGGCATACGGCGCGCCTTTGTTGTCGCCGATACGGATAATACGCTCACGCGGAACGCCCACTTCGTTAGCCCAGATTTCGAATGCTTCGTCATCGGTTTCATACACGGTGACCCACAGACGCTCTTTTGGCAGCGCAAACCAGTTCTCACCGGTCAGCAACTCCCAGGCGTACTGGATAGCATCATGTTTGAAGTAGTCGCCGAAGCTGAAGTTGCCCAGCATTTCGAAGAAAGTATGGTGACGCGCGGTGTAACCGACGTTTTCCAGATCGTTGTGCTTACCACCCGCGCGTACACAGCGCTGCGAAGTGGTCGCGCGGGAATAATTACGCTTGTCGAGACCAAGGAACACGTCCTTGAACTGGTTCATCCCGGCGTTGGTAAACAGCAGAGTCGGGTCGTTGTTTGGCACCAGGGAGCTGCTGGCAACTACCTGATGTCCCTTGCTATGGAAAAAGTCGAGAAACGCCTGACGGATCTCAGCGGTGCTCTTGCTCATAATTATCCTGGAATCACGCTAACGGATTGTTGCAGGCCGCAGCTGAACAGTTTTTACACAGTCAGGCGACCTGGCGGAAAAAGTGGGAATAAGATAAGTTTTCTTGGGAGGGAAGTAAAATACCGAGTGACTCAGTCGGCAACATTTCGCCAAATTTGCTGGATATCTTCCATAAGATAACCCCGGTTAAGGAGGAATCGCTGCACCTTCACTTTTTCTGCAAATACAGTGGGAAGCGGTTCACCGTATTTTCGCTGCGCCTGCTCCCGGGCGAGTTCCATCCAGTCAATTTCACACTCGTACATGGCCTGATCGATATCCGTTCGGCCAATGCCTTTTTGGTTCAATTCCTGGCGAATGCGCGCCGGACCATACCCCTTGCGACCACGGCTGGCGATGAACTGACGCGTGAACCGTACATCATCCAAATAGTTGCTTTCTATACACCAGGCAACGACCTTGTCCACCTCTTCCGGCGGCGCGTCTATGGGTTCCGGCCCCTTTTTGGTCAGCACCGGCGCCACCAGTTTTCGACGCAACTCTTTTTCACTGTGATCACGCATCGCCAGGATGCGAATCGCCCTGTCCAGCAGACGCGCATAAGCGGAACGACGCGGTGAGCTTTCAGTCATATCTGGCCCTTAATAAATGCAAAATTTGAGCGGGATGAAAAAGCAAAAGGGCCGCATCAGCAGCCCTTTATCATTTCAACAGTGATACCCGTCATACTTCAAGTTGTGGATGCCGTGGCGTGCCTGCAACTCGCATTATTTAGGATAAATCAGAAATCTTCTTTGGTTTCTTCAACGCTGTTGTCATCAACGGTGAAAGCCGGCTTGTCATCCTGATTGCTCAGCAGCAGCTCGCGCACTTTCTTCTCGATTTCTTTCGCCGCAGCCGGGTTCTCTTTCAGCCAGGAGATAGCGTTGGCTTTACCCTGACCAATTTTGTCGCCGTTGTAGCTGTACCATGCACCCGCTTTCTCGATCAGCTTTTCTTTCACGCCGAGGTCAACGAGCTCGCCAAAGAAGTTAATGCCTTCACCGTAGAGGATCTGGAATTCAGCCTGTTTGAACGGTGCCGCGATTTTGTTTTTCACGACTTTCACGCGGGTTTCGCTGCCGATGACGTTATCGCCATCTTTCACTGCGCCGATGCGACGGATATCAAGACGTACGGAGGCGTAGAATTTCAGCGCGTTACCGCCGGTGGTGGTTTCCGGGTTACCGAACATCACACCGATTTTCATACGGATCTGGTTGATGAAGATAAGCAGCGTGCTGGACTGTTTCAGGTTACCGGCCAGCTTACGCATCGCCTGGCTCATCATACGTGCCGCGAGACCCATGTGAGAATCACCGATTTCACCTTCGATTTCCGCTTTCGGCGTCAGCGCCGCAACGGAGTCAACGATGATGACGTCAACCGCACCAGAACGGGCCAGCGCGTCACAGATTTCCAGCGCCTGCTCACCGGTGTCCGGCTGAGAACACAGCAGGTTGTCGATATCGACACCCAGTTTACGTGCATAGACCGGGTCCAGAGCGTGCTCTGCATCGATAAACGCACAGGTTTTGCCTTCACGCTGTGCCGCAGCAACAACCTGCAGAGTCAGCGTGGTTTTACCGGAAGATTCTGGTCCGTAAATTTCAACAATACGACCCATCGGCAGGCCGCCAGCCCCCAGAGCGATATCCAGAGAAAGCGAACCGGTGGAGATGGTTTCCACGTCCATGGAACGGTCTTCACCCAGGCGCATGATAGAGCCTTTACCGAATTGTTTTTCGATCTGGCCGAGTGCTGCCGCCAACGCTTTCTGTTTGTTTTCGTCGATAGCCATTATTGCTCCTGTCCGGGTGTTACCGCGTAAATTCTGTTTCGTTGAGGCAATTATACTGTATGGTCATACAGTATCAAGTGTTTTGTAGAAATTGTTGCCACAGCAGTTGCAAGGCATAAGCCGTAGCCTGTCGGCGCACGGCTTCGCGGTCTCCTGCGAAGCATTCCTGGTAAGTAAAGCCTTGTCCATTCGCACAGGCCAGGCCAAACCATACCGTGCCAACAGGCTTTTCTTTGCTGCCACCATCGGGCCCGGCGATGCCGCTCACGGAGAGCGCATAGGTGGCGCGTGCCGCGCGCAGTGCACCAATCGCCATTTCGACCACCACCGGTTCACTGACCGCGCCATGGTTCAATAACGTCTCTTCGCGCACGCCAATCATCTGGGATTTCGCTTCGTTGCTGTAGGTGACAAACCCCCGTTCAAACCAGGCTGAACTGCCCGATATATCGGTCAGAACTTTGGCAATCCAGCCCCCGGTGCAGGATTCCGCCGTGGTGACGGTCGCTCCCTGCGCCTTCAGCGCCAGTCCAACTTCTTCGCTGAACGCCATCAATTCACTGTCGGTCATCGTCATCTCTCGCCGCCTGAAAAAGATGTTCAACAAGATACCATTTTCTTTCGCAGGAGGGAGATGAGGTGACAATTTTACGAGGATGCTTCAGAAAAATCGTGCAGCGCCCCGGGCTACCGGAGCGCTTATCAGAATTACTTCATACTATTGGCGAGAGATTCCACATTGTGACGCAGCATTTTGACGTAGCTGTCAGCGACACCGCCTGGTTTCGACAGCGCCTCAGGATAGAGTTCACCGCCAGGCTGTGCACCGGTTGCCGTCGCAATTTGTTTAACCAGACGCGGATCGAGCTGGTTCTCCATAAACCAGGTATGCACGCCATCGGCTTTAATCTGATTGATGAGCGCGCCAACCTGCGCCGCGCTGGCTTCACTTTCAGACGACAGCCCCTGAGGTGCCATGAACGTCACGCCGTAAGCCCGACCGAAATAACCAAACGCGTCATGGCTGGTCAGCACGTTACGCTTTGCCAGTGGAATAGCGTTGAAACGCGCCTTTGCCCAACCGTCAATTTCCTGCAACTGAGCGATGTATTTCTGCCCGCTGGCATTGAGGGCGCCTTCATCCTGCGGGTCCGCTTTCACCAGCCCCGCCAGAATATTTTGTGCATACAGCGCCCCGTTGGCCGCGCTGTTCCACGCATGTGGGTCAGTCACGGTTTTACCGTCTTCATCCAGCGTATGCGTTTTCACCCCTTCCGACGCCACAACCAGCTTGCCTTTAAACCCTGACGCCTTCACCAGCCTGTCCAGCCAACCTTCGAGCCCAAGACCGTTGACCACCACCACGTCGGCCTTACTCAACAGCACACTGTCTTTGGGCGAAGGCTCGAAGGTGTGCGGATCGCCATCCGGCCCGACCAGCGTATCGACGTGGACGTGCTCACCCCCAACCTGCTGAACCATGTCACCAAGCACTGAAAAGCTCGTCACCACGTTTAGCGTCTTCGCCATTGCGCCCTGCGAAAGCGCCCCCAGCGCAAGCGCCAGAATCAATCCCGTTCTTTTCATCATTTCCCCTTGCGTTAAAAAAGCGCTCGCAGGCTGAAAGCCAGTCGGCTGCGCGTGCCAAAAAATATCGAAATGAAAAACAGTCCGCTGGCGGTCAGCACGATTGACGGCCCTGCAGGTAAATTGGCCGACCACGACAGGCTTAAGCCGAGCCAGGCGCAGAACGCGCCGCTGACCGCCGCGAACAGTAAAATACCGGGCAAGGTTTGCGCCCAGCAGCGCGCGGCGATAGCGGGTAGCATCATGACGCCGACCGCCATCAGCGTGCCGAGCACCTGAAAGCCCGCCACCAGGTTGATAACCAGCAGCGCCAGAAACAGCCCATGTAAAAGCGACGGCAAGCGGCGGGCATTGACTTCCAGCCACGCGCTGTCAAAGGCCTCGCTGACCAGCCCGCGATAAAGCAACGCCATGACCACCAGTGTCAGGCTGGCCACGCCGGAGACGAACAGCGCCGCATCGTTGTCGACCGCCAGAATCGAACCAAACAATAGATGCAGTAGATCTACGCTAGAGCCGCGCAGGGACACGAGGGTGACGCCCAGCGCCAGCGAGCCGAGGTAGAATCCGGCAAAGCTGGCATCCTCCTTTAACGGCGTGCGCCGACTGACCCAACCGGCGACCAGCGCGACGGCAATCCCTGCAATGAACCCACCGATAGTCATCGCCAGCAGCGACATTCCGCTCAACAGATACCCCACGGCGACGCCGGGTAAAATCGCGTGCGACAGCGCATCGCCCATCAGGCTCATCCGACGCAGCAAGAGGAAAACGCCGAGCATCGTGGTACTGACCGACAGCGCCAGACACACCACCAGCGCGCGACGCATGAAGCCAAATTCGATAAAAGGCTGAAAGAAGATGTGCCAGATCATGCGCGCCTCGCGTGGTCGAAGGCCGCCAGAATGGTGGGCGTGTCGCCCCAGCGAGCGTGCTGTGATTCCAGCAACAGTGTTTCCGGAAAGTGGCGGGCCACGCGAAGATTGTCGTGCAGCACGGCGAGAACGGTTTGCCCTTCGCGATGCATTTCAAGGATCAGCTCCATGAGCACCTGGCTGGTCGTTTCATCGATTCCGGTGAACGGTTCATCCAGCATCACCAACGGCGCCTGCTGAACCAGCACCCTGGCGAATAGCATTCTCTGAAACTGGCCACCAGAAAGCGCTTCAATGGGCGATGTACCAAGCGATGACAGCCCTACCCTTTCCAGCGCTGAGGCAATTCTGCGGCGCATTTCAGCATTGAGACCGCGAAACAGCGAAACGCGCGGCCATGCGCCCTGGCTCACCACGTCGTAGACGCTCAATGGAAATTGCGATTCCAGCGCGTGACGCTGTGCCAGCCAGCCAATCACCGGGCGCGGTCCGTGCCAACGCAGCTGCCCGCTGACCGGAGGAATAAATCCCGCCAGCGTTTTCAATAATGTGGATTTACCGCAGCCGTTAACGCCGACGATCGCCGTCAGCGAACCGGTCTCAATCATGCCGCAGAGCGTGGGGGTAATGGCCAGGCGATCGTAGCCCGCCACCAGATGGTCGAGTTCAATCATGGGAGTGCCACCGCCCAGCAGGTCGCCAGCCACAGCAGGACCAGTACAACCAGAGCCAAAGCCAGCCGCAGCAGGCCGGAGGCGTTAAAAAGGGAAAAGGGAATCATCGCCAACCTCAAATACGTTATAACATAACAATAATGAGATTAACGAAACGTGTAAATCTGCGTCTGACGTTGGGGCTGTATCGAAATGTTTCAGACTCCCCTCCCGCAGGAGGGGATACAGACAGGATTACTGCTGAGCTCGCGCCGCCGCCACTGCCTGGCCAAGCTGCCAGACTGCCATCGCGTAGTGCGTGCTGTGGTTATAGCGGGTGATGGTGTAGAAGTTCGGCAAGCCGTACCAGTACTCATACCCGGTGCCCACGTCGAGACGTAACAGGCTCGCCTGCTGGTGATCACCCAGCGACTGCGTCGGCGACAATCCTGCGGCTGAAAGCTGTGAAACGCTGTAGTTCGTTTTGAAACCGTTATCCAGACCTGGTGCCTGGCCCGTGGCTGGCACTGCAACCTGATCGCCCTTCACCCAGCCATGCTGTTTGAAGTAGTTGGCTACGCTGCCGATTGCATCATCCGGATCCCACAGGTTGATGTGGCCATCACCGTTGAAGTCCACGGCGTACTGCTTATAGGACGACGGCATAAACTGGCCGTAGCCCATCGCGCCGGCAAACGAGCCTTTCAGATCCAGCGGATCGTCCTGCTCGTCGCGCGCCATTAACAGGAAAGTTTCCAGCTCACCGGAGAAGTACTTCGCCCGACGCGGATAGTTGAATGATAGCGTCGCCAGCGCATCCAGAATACGGGTTTTGCCCATCACGCGACCCCAGCGGGTTTCAACGCCAATAATGCCGATGATAATTTCCGGTGGTACGCCGTACACCTGCCAGGCGCGGGTCAGTGCGTCCTGATGTTCATTCCAGAATACGACGCCGTTTTGCACATTGTCCGGAGTAATAAACTGTTTGCGGTAGCGCAGCCAGGCGCCGTTTGGTCCGGTAGGAACCTGCGCCGTCGGTGCCTGACGGTCCATCAAACGCAGAACGTAATCCAGACGTTTGGCCTGAGACAGAATTTCATGCAGCTGTTGGCGGTCAAAGCCATGCTTACTGACCATCGAATCGATGAACTGATCCGCCGCCGCGTTGTTGGCGAAATCACCGCCCATCAGGGTCGTATTATGCTGCGGTTCCAGCAGGAAGCCGCCGGACTGGGCATTCGCCGTGGTCGGCGCTTCGGCGGTTTTCGGTTTGCTGCTGCAGGCAGCAACCAGCACGCAGAGCGGGAGTAAGGTCAGGTAACGACGCTTCAACATGTGACATCCATTTAGCTAATTCGGCAGAGATAAATATGGTAAAGCATCCCTGACCTCACAAGGAAGCGCTACCTGAGGTTAAAAAAAATCTTTCTTCAGTTTCTCTCTCACCTCGCACTATCTTTCAAAATGATCGCTTTATCTTTCACTGTGAGATCTACTTAACACTTAAAAAACTTTCAGCAACGCATTGAACGATTTGCTCAACGCTGCGCAGGCAATCCGGTTTCCCGCTACCTTATCCTGCCCTGTATCGGCACTTTTGTTTTTTGTAACCCGATGACGTTAAGCCTTGGCCGTTTTATGCCCGAGAAGTACAAACCGAGCTACTACGCCGCCGCGTCCTATAGCTGCCACTCAATGAATAGCCTGTTCCCGCACATCAACCCGGGCGAGCTGTTTGTCTACCTCGGCGTTGCCAACGGCCTGACCACACTCGGCCTGCCGCTGGGACCGCTGGCGGTCAGTTATCTGCTGGTCGGTCTTTTCACCAATTTCTTCCGCGGTTGGGTAACCGATCTGACGACGGCCATTTTTGAGAAAAAAATGGGCATTCAGCTTGAGCAAAACGTTCGACTTTCAGGAGCCATCGTATGACGCGCATTCGGATTGAAACACCGGACAGTCCATCAACGTGACCGGCGGGCAGGTGATGTTCTAAGTTGTCATGCCCGGTGGCGCTTCGCTTAACGGGCCTACACGCTCAACCGTAGGCCGGATAAGCGGAACGCCATCCGGCAATCACCAGGAAGATAAACATGATCACCACCCTCATCACCCTCATCACCCTCATCACCCTCATCACCCTCGCCATTATCGCCTGGCTGAGTCAACTCATCCTCGGCAGCTGGCAAATTCATCAGTTCAACCGTGAGTTTGATGCGCTGTGCCAAAAAGGCCGGGTCGGCATCGGACGCTCCGGTGGACGTTTCAAGCCCCGTGTAGTGATAGCTATCGCCCTGGATGAGCACAACCGGGTGTGTGATTCGTTGATGCTTCGGGGCCTGACGATTTTCGCCCGGCCGGTGAAAATTCCGGCCATCAACGGCACACCGTTACAAAAATTGCAGCCTGATGTGATCTTTCCCCATGATCCACGCTGTCAGAATGCACTATCATTAGCGCTTAATCTGAAACATGGATAATTTCGTTGTGAACGTTATAAACTTGCGAAATTATCATTTTGCAACTTAAGGAACACATCGCTAATGAAACCACGTCAGCGGCAAGCTGCCATTATTGAGCATCTGCAAAAGCAGGGAAAAAGCTCAGTAGAGGAACTTGCCCACCACTTTGACACCACCGGTACCACGATACGCAAAGACCTGGTTCTACTCGAAAACGCCGGGGCGGTGATCCGAACCTACGGCGGGGTGATGCTCAACAAGGATGAGGCCGATCCGCCTATCGATCATAAAACGCTGATCAACACCCATCAGAAAGCGTTGATTGCCGAAGCCGCGGTTAAATTTGTCCATGACGGCGACTCGATTATCCTCGATGCGGGCAGTACGGTACTGCAGATGATCCCGATGCTGAGCCACTTTAATAACATCACCGTGATGACCAACAGCCTGCATATCGTCAATGCGCTGTCCGAAGTCGATAACGAACAAACCATCCTGATGCCCGGCGGCACGTTCCGCAAAAAATCCGCCTCCTTCCACGGCCAGCTGGCCGAAAACGCTTTCGAGCATTTCAGCTTTGATAAACTGTTTATGGGCACTGACGGGATCGATCTGAATGCGGGCGTGACCACCTTTAACGAAGTGTTCAGCGTCAGTAAGGCGATGTGTAACGCCGCCCGTGAAGTGATCCTGATGGCGGATTCGTCAAAGTTTGGCCGCAAAAGCCCCAATATCGTCTGTAGCCTTGAAAGCGTTGATAAGCTGATTACCGACGCGGGTATCAGCCCGGCGTTCAAAAAAGCGCTTGAAGAGAAAGGCATCCACGTCATCGTCACAGGGGAAAAAGATGAGTGACTTTCTGATTAACGCAGGCCGTCAGACGCTGAGGCTGGAACTCGAGGAAGCGAGCCGTCTGCCAGACCGACTTGGCGATGATTTTGTTCGCGCCGCAAACACCCTTATTCAAAGCGAAGGCAAAGTGATTGTCTCCGGAATTGGCAAATCCGGGCATATCGGCAAAAAAATTGCCGCCACGCTTGCCAGCACCGGCACGCCTGCTTTTTTTGTGCATCCGGCAGAAGCCCTGCATGGCGATCTGGGGATGATCGAAAGCCGTGACGTGATGCTGTTTATTTCCTACTCCGGCTCGGCTAAAGAGCTCGATCTTATCATCCCCCGCTTGCAGGAAAAATCGGTCGCGCTGCTGGCGATGACTGGCAAAACCCGCTCACCACTGGCGCTGGCAGCAAAAGCCACTCTGGATATTTCGGTCGAACGCGAAGCCTGCCCGATGCATCTCGCCCCGACGTCCAGCACCGTCAACACCCTAATGATGGGTGACGCCCTGGCGATGGCGGTGATGCAGGCGCGTGGCTTTAACGAAGAGGACTTTGCTCGTTCCCACCCGGCGGGTGCGTTAGGCGCGCGTTTACTGAATAAAGTGCATCACCTGATGCGTACGGGCGATGCCATCCCGCAGGTCAAACTCACCACCAGCGTGATGGACGCGATGCTGGAGCTGAGCCGCACCGGGCTTGGGCTGGTTGTGGTATGCGATGAAAGCAGCCGGGTGCAAGGCGTGTTCACCGATGGCGACCTGCGTCGCTGGCTGGTCGGTGGCGGTACGCTGGCGGCAAAAGTTGCAGAAGCCATGACCCGGGGCGGCGTCACGCTGAATGCACAAAGCCGCGCGGTTGAGGCCAAAGAAGTGCTGATGAAGCGTAAAATCGCCGCCGCACCGGTGGTGGACGATAGCGGCCTGCTGTGCGGGGCGATCAACCTGCAGGATTTCTATCAGGCCGGTATTCTTTAATCCTTCAGCCCCAGTCGTTTCGCCAGCCGGTGCAGGTTGGCGACGTCCAGCGACAATGCGCGGGCTGTCGCGGCCCAGTTGTTCTGCTGGCTTTCCAGCGCCTGCATAATCGCCTGACGTTGAAACGCGTCGGTGGCCTCCCGTAAATTCACCGCTTCCGTCTGCATTTCACGCGGTTGTACAACGGAAACAGGTTCGCCGTGAATAGCAAAATGTTGCGGTTTCAGCGTGACGTCCGCGCCATCGCTGGCCGCACGCGCCAACACCACAGCCCGATGAATGGCGTGTTCCAGTTCACGCACATTACCGGGCCAGCGATACGATGCCAAATGCGCGCGGGTTGCAGCGCTAAGAATGACGCTGCTCAGCCCCATTCGAGCCCGGCACTGCTCGCAAAAATAGCCCGCCAGCAGAATGACGTCTTCATCGCGCTCGCGAAGTGGCGGCACGGAAAGCGGGAACACACTTAAACGGTGGAACAGATCCGCACGAAAACGCCCGGCCAATACCTCTTCGCGCAGATCGCGGTTAGTTGCCGCCAGCACGCGCACATTAACCCGCAGACTGCGGTCATCGCCGACTCGCTGGATATCACCATACTGCAATACCCGCAGCAGTTTGGCCTGCAATGACAAAGATAGCTCACCGATTTCATCGAGGAACAGCGTACCGTTATCCGCGATTTCAAATTTTCCGCTGCGATGGCTGATAGCCCCGGTAAACGCCCCCTTCACATGCCCGAACAGCTCGCTTTCCGCCACGCTTTCCGGTAACGCCGCACAGTTGAGATACACCAGCGGGTTCGCCGCACGCGATGATTGCTGATGAATCGCCTTCGCCACCAGCTCTTTCCCGGTGCCGGTTTCACCGCCGATCAGCACATTAAGATCGGACGCCGCGACGATCTCTATCTCTTTTTGCAGCTGTACCACCGGAGCCGAGAGACCAATCATCTCCTGCGCACCTGTCGTCGCGTCGCCACTGACGTTGGTCATCAACACATTCTGGCTTTCCAGCCGGGCAATCAGCAGCGCGTTATTCAGCGCCCCGGAAACCAGTGCTGCAATCAGGCGCAGTTCTTCGTCGCTGTGGCTGTCGAATTGATGGGCGTCCATGCCGTCGAGGGTTAACGCGCCAATCAGATTTTGCCCGGCGAACAGCGGCAGGCCGAGACAGGCGTGAACCTTCAGGCTTTCCTGCCCAGGAATCAGCCCGTCGTAAGGGTCCGGCAACGTGCTGTCTGCGGGAAAACGCACGATATCGCCAGCGCGGGCAATCGCCTCCAGTCGAGGGTGGGCCTGTAACGCAAACCGGCGGCCCAGTACGTCTTTCGCCAGGCCGTCAATTGCCAGCGGAATGAACTGATGTGCCTCGTAGCGCAACAACGCCGAGGCATCACAGCCCAACAGCTCGCGCAGAGTGATGATAAGCCTCGAAAAACGGTCCGGATGACCGATGTCGCTTTGCAATTCGATGGCTATTTTCGCCAGCGCTTCGGTAGAAAAACTCATGCCTGCCTCATTGTCATTATGACTGTCATCATTGTCTTTTTGACCCTCCAAAGAATAGTCATTATGACAAACGCCCACAACGCTTAAATTTAAAAATCGTTAATTATCAACAAAATAAAAACTGGCACGCAACTTGATATAGCCCATTAACGATTTGAACCAGAAGAGTGATTGAGGACGTTATGGCTATTCACGTTAAAAACAATATTCATTGGGTTGGGCAGCGCGATTGGGAAGTGCGTGATTTTCACGGTACCGAATACAAAACTCTGCGCGGCAGTAGCTACAACAGTTATCTGATCCGCGAAGATAAAAATGTGCTGATTGACACCGTCGATCATAAGTTCAGCCGCGAGTTCGTGCAGAACCTGCGGGCGGAGATCGATCTCGCCGATATCGACTACATCATCATCAACCACGCGGAAGAGGATCATGCCGGCGCGCTAACCGAGCTGATGGCATCCATTCCGGACACGCCGATTTATTGCACCGCCAACGCTATCGATTCGATCAATGGCCATCACCATCACCCGGAGTGGAATTTCAACGTCGTTAAAACAGGCGATTCGCTGGATCTGGGCAACGGCAAGCAGCTGATTTTCGTGGAAACCCCGATGCTGCACTGGCCCGACAGCATGATGACCTACATGACCGGCGACGCGGTGCTATTTAGCAACGACGCTTTTGGTCAGCACTATTGCGACGAACACCTGTTCAATGACGAAGTGGATCAGGCTGAACTTTTCGAACAGTGCCAGCGCTACTACGCCAACATTCTGACGCCGTTCAGCCGCCTGGTAACGCCAAAAATCACCGAGATCCTCGGTTTCAACCTGCCGGTAGACATGATTGCCACCTCTCACGGCGTGGTGTGGCGCGATAATCCGACGCAAATTGTCGAGCTGTATCTGAAATGGGCGGCGGATTATCAGGAAGATCGCATCACGATTTTCTACGACACCATGTCCAACAATACGCGCATGATGGCGGACGCCATCGCCCAGGGTATCAACGAAGTCGACTCTCGCGTGGCGGTGAAGATTTTTAACGTCTCCCGCAGCGATAAAAACGACGTACTGACCAACGTCTTCCGTTCCAAAGGCGTGTTGGCGGGCACTTCGACCATGAACAACGTAATGATGCCGAAAATTGCCGGGCTGGTAGAAGAGCTGACCGGACTGCGTTTTCGCAACAAACGCGCCAGCGCCTTTGGCTCACACGGCTGGAGCGGCGGCGCGGTGGACCGACTTTCTACCCGCTTGCAGGACGCGGGTTTTGAAATGTCGCTGAGCCTGAAAGCCAAGTGGCGTCCGGATCTCGACGCGCTGGAAATCTGCCGTGAGCACGGTCGCGAAATAGCCCGTCAGTGGGCGCTCACGCCGATTTCGTCACCCGTCGCGGTGAATGTAGCGAGCGAGCCGCAGCCTGCCGAATGCACAGTCGACGCCGGGCCTGCCATGCAGTGCAGCGTTTGCCAGTGGATTTACGACCCGGCAAAAGGAGAGCCGAATCAGGATGTCGCCCCAGGCACGCCGTGGAGCGAAGTACCGGACAGTTTCCTGTGCCCGGAATGTTCCCTCGGCAAAGAGGTGTTTGAGGTGCTGGCAACGGAGGCAAAATGAATCACGGTATCGTCATTATCGGTTCGGGCTTTGCGGCTCGTCAGTTGGTCAAAAGCATCCGCAAACAGGACGCTCAGGTGCCACTCACGCTGATTGCTGCCGACAGCATGGATGAATATAACAAACCGGATCTCAGCCACGTCATCAGCCAGAACCAGCGCGCCGCAGACCTGACGCTCCAGACGGCGGGCGAGTTTGCCGAGCAGTACAATCTGTGTCTGTTTCCGAACACCTGGGTGGCGGATATCGACGCCGCAGCGCGGGTAGTCAAAAGCACTGACCAGAGCTGGCCGTACGACAAACTGGTGCTGGCGACGGGGGCAACACCGGTTGTACCGCCGGTTCCCGGGCACGAGCTGATGGTCACGCTCAACAGCCAACAAGAATACGGTGCGGCACAAACTGCTCTGCATGATGCAAAGCGTGTGCTGCTTGTCGGGGCCGGGCTTATTGGCTGCGAACTGGCAATGGATTTTTGCCGGGCGGGAAAAGCCGTCAGCGTAGTGGACAGCTCCGCGAGCATCCTGGCCTCCCTGATGCCGCCGGAAGTCAGCAGTCGTCTTCAACATCAGCTGACCGATATGGGCGTTCATCTACTGCTGAAAAGCCAGCTTCAAGGACTGGAGAAAACCCGCACCGGGATCCGCGCCTGCTTTGATCGCGAGCGGGTGCTTGAGGTGGATGCGGTGATAGCCGTCGCCGGTTTGCGACCGGAAACAGCGCTGGCCCGTCGCGCAGGCGTGGACATTAATCGTGGGGTGGTGGTCAACGGCGCATTGCAAACCAGCGATCCGGCGATTTATGCCCTCGGCGACTGCGCAGAAATCAACGGTCGAGTGCTGCCGTTCCTCCAGCCGACACTGCTGAGCGCGCTGACCCTGGCAAAAATCCTGCTGGGTCAGACTGCAAACCTGACACTGCCGCCGATGCTGGTCAAAGTGAAAACGCCGGACCTGCCGCTGCATTTAGCGGGTGATACGCGTCATCCGGATCTACGCTGGATGCTCGACACCACTCCTGACGGGATGATTGCGCAAGGGTTTGATAGCGAGGAGAAGCTGCGGGCGTTTGTGGTCAGCGAAGGGAAAATGAAACAGGCGTTCGCGTTACTGAAACAGATCCACGCCTGAATAAAAAATGCCGGGCCTGATTTGGCCCGGCACCGTTTGCCTTACACGCTCAGCGCGTCATACCCGCGCCAGCGATACACCGCCAGAGAGACTATCCAGCAGGCGATAAACAGCCCGATAACGATGAATCCGGCATTGCCGAGATTATCATTCAGCGCGCCAACCCAGTTCCACAGCCCACCGCTAAAGCCAAATTTATCCATCAGCAGGCCCAGCGCTTCCAGGCCGCCGATAAACAGCGCCACCACCACCGATGTGCCGGTAATGGTCATGTTGTAATACAGCTTGCGCTGAGGTTTGTTGAAGGCCCAGCCGTAGGCCCCGACCATCAGCACGTTATCAAGCGTATCCACCAGCGCCATACCGCTGGCAAACAGCGCCGGGAAAATCATGATGCTCCAGATAGACATTCCGCTGGATGCGCTGGCGGCGGTGATTCCCAACACCCCAATTTCGGTCGCGGTATCAAAGCCGAGGCCAAACAAAAAACCGACCAGATACATGTGCCAACTTTTGTCGATCAGGCGGAACGTCTTGCCGAACAGCCAGCTCATCATCCCGCCCGTTGCCACCGGATCGCTGTTGAACGGCTTACCCTGTTTGAAAGCGCGGAAGCTGCGCCAGATGCCACGCAGAATAACCAGGTTGATAAAGGCCATCGCCAGCAGGAACAGTGATGAAACCGCGGTGCCAATCAGGCTGCCGGTGTCGTGAAACCAGCTCATGTGCTGCTGGAACGCTGTTGCGGTGGCTGCGATCGCCGCCGAAGCCAGCACCACAATGGAGGAATGACCGAGTGAGAACCACGCGCCAACGCCGAACGGGCGTTTGCCCTGCTGCATCATTTTGCGCGTAACGGTATCAATCGCGGCGATATGATCGGCATCCACCGCATGGCGCAGGCCGTAGCCCCAGGCCAACAGACTGGCGGCCATCAGCGCCCCACTCTCACCAAACACCTGCCACGCCCAGCACCACGCCAATAGATTGGCCATCATCAGCACGAAAACCAGTAGCGCTGCGCGCGGCTGTTGACGTAAAAGCCTAATCAGCATCATCCGTTCCCTTCCTCCTGGAGGCGAGCAGCGGCAATCACCGCCTGCCCATATGAAATTCCGCCGTCGCCCGCGGGCAAACTCTGCGGAAATAAAAGTGTAAAACCAGACAGATAAAACCCCAGCCGCTCGCGCAGCAGTCGGTTATGCAGCACGCCGCCGCCGAAAACCAGCGTGCGGATATCGCGAATGCCCGCGTGATAGCGCATCATCTGCGCCAGCCCACAGGCCAGCGCATCATGAAATGCCCAGGCCTTATCTGCTTCTGGCGCGGACCAGTTCAGCCACTGCGGCCAAAAAATACGTAAATTCAGGGTGTTATCCTGAAAAAGAAGCGTCAGCGGATGGTCAAGTCCCTCGCTTGTTCGTGCCAGCGCTTCCAGTCGGCACGCCGCTTCACCTTCATAACTTTGCTTATCCGGTGCGCAGCTCAGCGTGCTCGCGACCGCATCAAATAAACGCCCGCAGGAAGACGCCATCGGCGCATTGATCCCGCGTTCAATGGCGCGAGCCAGCGCGGCGATGGAGCGTGACTGCAACAGCGCGAGCGATTGCCAGTCCGGAACAAACGCCACGCACTGTGCGAGCAAGTTACGCCACGGCTGGCGAGCCGCCAGATCCCCACCGGGCAGCGCCACCGCAGGCAGACCGCCGAGATGTTCACATTCCCGATAGTTCACCCGCAGGCATTCGCCGCCCCAGAGCGCCCCGTTTTCCCCCTGCCCTATGCCGTCGAGAGTCAGCGCGATAACATCGCCACCGTCCAGCGGCCAGCCGTGTTCTGCCATGCAGGCCGCAGCGTGAGCGTGGTGATGCAGCACCCTGTCGCACGGAATATTCAGCGCCTCGCCCCACTGCACCGAGCGATAACCTGCGTGTGCATCCACCACCACGCGTTCCGGGGTAAACGCATATATTGACTGTATTAATGCCAGCGCACTGCGCCACTGCGCCTCCACGCCTTCTTCGCAAACGTCGCCCAGATGCTGGCTCAGCACCGCTTCTTGCCCGCGCACCAGACAAAAGGTGTTTTTCAAATCAGCGCCGCAGCACAACAGCGGCGGAACATCCGCGAAACCCGGCGGCAGCGGCAGCGCATCCGGCACGTAGCCACGCGCCCTGCGCAGCATTTCGCCGCTTTGCCGGACCACGGAGTCATCCATACGCTGGACAATATCGCGGTTGTGCAGCAGAAATCCGTCGACGATCTCCGCCAAATCGGCCAGCGCATCCTGATTCGAAATCGCGGGCGGTTTGCCGTTGAGGTTCCCCGAGGTCATTACCAGCGGACGTTTCAGCGACTGCATCAACAAATGCTGAATGGGGTTCGATGCCAGCATTACGCCGATTTCATCCAACCCGGGAGCGATGCCATCGCATATGCCGTCGACCGCGTTTTTCTTCACCAGCACAATCGGCGACGCCGGAGTGTTAAGCAATTTCTGTGCCTGTTCCGGCAGGAAACTCACCTGCGTCAGCATCACCGCCAGCGGTTTCGTCGGGCGTCGTTTGCGTTCCCGCAGCAGCGCCACGGCGGCGGTGTTTCCGGCATCACACACCAGATGAAAACCGCCAAGCCCTTTGACAGCCACAATGCCGCCCGCGGCCAGCATCTCGACCGCCGCCGCCAGCGCGTTTTCGCCCGTGGATTGTTCAGAGGATGCGTGCCAGCTCAGCTGCGGACCGCATTCTGCGCAGGCGACCGGCTGGGCGTGAAAACGGCGATCTGACGGGTCGCGATACTCTTTTTCGCAGGCCGGACAAAGCGGAAACGCCGCCATCACCGTGAAGGGGCGGTCATAGGGCATTGCCTGAATAATGGTGAAGCGCGGGCCACAGTGGGTGCAGTTGATAAACGGGTAGCGGTAGCGCCGGTTCTGCGGGTCATTGAGCTCTGCAAGGCAGGCCGGACAGGTGGCGGCATCGGGCGCAATCTGCGTGCTCATGCGCCCGGTTCCGCTTTGCTGGATGGTAAAATCCTGTGGTAAATCAGGCCAGTGATACGGCGTGATTTCGGTGGCGTCAATGCGCGCCAAAATGGGGCAATGCACCTTAAGCTGCGCAGCAAAGCCGTTTTCTGCACCAACGAGGTGCACCAGCACGCCTTCCGCGTCATTGCTGACGTTTCCCTGACGGCTTAGCCGCTGCGCCATTTGCCAGACAAACGGCCGAAACCCTACGCCCTGAACCTTACCGCGCAGGCGAATGACGACGCCGTTCATTGCCATCTCAGTACGCCAGAGCCGTTCGGCGACGTTTCTCCACATTGAGCTTGTCCAGCGCCGCACGGTCGATGCAGGTCAAGGCAAATGTCGGACACACCGCCACGCAGGCCGGACCGTCGGCGCGGGTATGGCAGAGGTCACATTTGTTGGCTTCGGCTTTTTCCACTTTAACCTTCATGCCGAATCCGCTGGTGCGCACTACCGGGCGAACGACGACTTCCATCGCCCCATAAGGGCAGGCCACGACGCAGGTTTTACAGCCAATGCAGCGTTCCTGCATAACATGCACGAAGCCGTTTTCACGGGCGATGGCCCCATTAGGACAGACGTTGGCGCACGGCGCGTCTTCGCACTGGCGACAGGCGGTCGCCGTAGAAAGGTTTACGCCTTTAACGACGTGAATACGGGGCAGGAACGTTTGTGGCGTCAGCGCCGCACAGTCCTGATCTTGTTGATGGGCGACGGCGCAGGCCACTTCGCACGTACGGCAGCCAATACATTTGCTCGCTTCCGCGATGATGAAACGGTTCATCCACTTCTCCAGCCTTAGACGTTAAGGCCGGGGATATGCATTTTCCGCGCCATTATTAAAATGACTATTTATCAATGAATTAAAACTTCAGACATCTGTCATCGACATTAATGACGACGACAGATGACGAGCATCAGGCGTGAGGACCCGGAATGACGGAATCACGCAGCATCAGTTCGCCGGGAAAGGATTGTTGCAGATGAAATTCACCGCCGTCGAGCATACAAATCAAGCGGTTGATGGTCTCTTCGATCATCTCGGTTACCGGGATTTTGACGCTGGACAGGGCCGGAACGATGTAAGGCGCGAGGGCAATATCGTCAAAACCAATCACCGAGACCTGCTCTGGTACGCGCCAACCCGCAGTATTGAGCTGCTTGATAGCCCCGATGGCCATATCGTCGTTGCTCGCCACCAGCGCACTGAACGTAATCCCGCGCGACAACAGCGTTTCGACGCCTGTCACACCGGTGGCAGGCGTCCATTTACCTTCCGCAATCCACGCGTCTCGCACTGGAATGTGGTTGTGCTCCAGTGCCGCCTTGTAGCCCGCGAGGCGTTCAATCCCGGTCGGTGAATCCAGCGAGCCGGTAATGAACGCAATATCCCGATGGCCCATCGCAATTAGCCGCTCAACCGCCGCCTGGCTAGAAGCTTTTTGATCCGACCACACGCAGTGGCTGGCGTTACCGCGCAGTCGGCGATTCAACACCATAATCGGCCGATCGTGATCGTGGATGATCGCGTCCATCTCATCCGGCGTCAGAAAGCGCGGGTAGATGATGATCGCGTCGCAGCGCAGATCGAGCAGATACTGGATCGCCGCCCGCTCCTCTTCCGCGCTGTGCTTGCCATCGGCCAGGATCAGCTGTCGGCCCTGATCTTCGGTCAGACGCGCGGCATGAAACAGCAGTTCACTGAAGTAGACGCCGTGATACAGGGTGTTCGTCACCACCAGGCCCAGGGTCTGACTTTTTTTGGTCGCCAGATTACGCGCCAGCAAATTCGGGCGATACCCGCTTTCGCCGATCGCCTGATACACGCGGTCTTTGGTTTCCTGGCTGACGTAGCCATTGCCCGACAGCACGCGGGATACGGTGGCTTTCGACACGCCAGCGCGCTTCGCCACTTCCAGCATCGTTGCCATGTTGCTCATCCCCGATTTTTCGATGGCCGAAAGTTTACTTCAGCCCAGCAGAGATTGCAGCGATTTGTCCACAGTCAAGCCCCCGCCCCGGAACCGGGTCGGAAAAAAGGCGCTGTATTGATATTTACCGCAGTTATTTACTTGAATCATTAATAATGAAATGTTTTTGTTTTTTCGTGCGCATCGATTAATTCCACACGCACTTTTTATCATTTTATATTGCCTGTTTATTGTTAACGGAGAATACTGCCAAACGATTCAACAAGCACACGACCACTCACATTACATTTATACATACGACTAATGAATAAGGAGCATTCATTTGGCTGGCTTAACTTATTTAACGATCAATGGTAAAAGGCAAGGGTTGATATCAGAAGGTTGCCTCACTCAGAGATCACTCGGTAATAAAGCACTGATTGCGCACCAAAACCAAATTTTTATCTTTTCTCTCTCGCACTCCCTTTCACGGGAACAAAATGTCAACCATCACAACCTCACCATTATAAAACCTGTTGATAAGGCATCTCCACTACTCGCAAATGCCATTTCAGAAAATGAATCCTTGAGTTGCGAGTTCGAATTTTATCGTACTGCTAAAGCTGGATGCATGGAACGTTACTATCTAATAAAACTAACTGAGGCTCGGGTAGCGGACTTCCACCTGCATATTCCCCACAACGTTCATCACAATGGCGAAGAACCGCAGGAAAGCGTTTCCTTTTCCTACAGGTCAATCACCTGGGAACATTGCATTGCCGGGACCAGCGCCTACAGCATTTGGGACGACAGGGTTTTTTAACCTTTTATTCATCAATAGGGAGAAATGAGCATGCCTGTTTTTAAAGGAAAGCCCGCAACATGGGCCGATTCAGTAGGAGGCGTATTACGCGGTGAACAGCGGATTAACCAGTGGGTACCTGATCATCCATATATAAACAATCTCCCGCATATGGAAGAACTGCTGGCGAAAAACACTCAGCATTTCATGTTGCTGACGCTGAATGAAGTCAGAGACATTCTGAGCGATCTGACAGGCATGGCGGATGACTTTTTCTCTTATAAGCTGGGCGGGGGCAACATTAAGGATATCTGGGACGGTAAAAACACTTTCGGTAATTTCACCAGCTATTTTAACGAAGCGGAACAGCTGAAATTCAATTTAAAAGGACTCGGCATTAAGGCGATCGCCTGCAAATATGGTGCCGAAACCTATATAAAAATCACCGGCTATCCCAGCGTGCGGCGTATTCTGAATGGCACCCGTTATAAGGCAAGTCATCCACAATTACTGGAACTGGGTATTGGCTGGCGAGGCGTGGCGCATACTGTTGTAAAAGGGATAAAATTCTGTGTTTACTTTTCACTGGCCTTCCGCGCGATAGAGTTGATATTTAAAGACGAGTACACCCTCGTGGATTTCTTTGGTGATGTGATTATGGATACGGCGAAGACGATGGTGTCCAGTGTTGCTGCAGCAGCCGCAGGAATGGGATTGGCAGTGATCGGTTCCCCGGTTCTATTTACTTTAGCAGCAGTAATTACAATTGGGATTATATTTAATAATAAGCTAAATAAATATGATGAAAAATATGGCTGGTCGGCATCCATGAAACAATTGATTCGAGAGGCTTTTATTGAACAAGAAAAAAACAGGACATGGCATAAACGACACATGAATGCCGAAAACTTCACTCTGTATAACTTACATAATTAAATTTATCATGAAAAATATCTTTATTCTGTTTTTTAAAAAACTAGCAATACTTTTTTGGGTGAGTGGTATGGTCACTCTTCTGTTCAGCTTGATATCATTTATGATTGACATCCCTTTCAAAGACATAATGTCATTCTTTAACAATGATGATTATTTCTGGTTTGATGGCCAACGAATAGCATACTTATCAGTAGTGCCTTTTTTTATGTATATAATATTCATCTCATTAACCATATTATTTACTAAGGACAATCAGTTCCCAAAAAAACTGAATGGCGCGAGTAACATTTTAGCTATTGCAACACTAATGCTACTTGTCCTTTTTAGCTTGTTATCTTTATTGTTTTACTTATACATTGTTATATTCACCCCCTATAAATCATGTAAAGAACCTACATTTACGAATTACTTCGTAACAGATTATAAGATATGTAAAACGATCATAAACTCCGAATCGGATTGATGAGAATGATGCATTTAAGATGGCAAACCCATGAATTGTTAATATTATACACGGCGAAGACGTTGGTTTCTGCTGTGGTAGCGGGTCTCATTGCAGGCGGTTTAATCACTTTATTCCCCATTGTGATTACTGCAGGTATCGTTATTGTCATCGGCATCGCTCTAAATATAGAGTTAAATCGTCTCGATTCAACATTTGGATGGTCCCTCCAATTGAAGAAAGCTCTTCGCGAGTCATTCGCTGAACAGCAAAAAATCAGAGACTGGAATATCAACCATATGAATAACGCAAACACCCCATTCCATCCACAATGGAAAATTCAAAATTGAACAATAATCTAACCCTTCGACTAAAGCAGATTGGCGCGTGTACTTCGACCCTTTTCAACATAACAATTATATGCTCAGTGATCTATTTCTCTCTCAATCTTCCATACAAAGATATAACATCACCATTTACTTATGGAGATTATTTTTGGTTTGATGGCAGACGCCTTTCACTGTTAACTGCTGTTCCATTTTTAATTTATATAATATACTTAATACTTATAACAAAATTATCTAAAAAAAGAAAGGGCATGAGCTTAGTGAAATCATTGGTAGCATTCTATCAATACTTTCCGTGGCACTAATAGTATTGCTGAACATCTTCTTTTTATTTGTATATTTATACATTGCTGTTTTAACCCAGTACAAACCCTGTGAAGACCCAAAACTCAAACATTACTTCGTCACCGATTACGCCATCTGCAAAACCATTGTTAACAATGATTTCAATTAATGAACGTTAGAATAACCCGATTTCGATTACCTGAACTGCCTGAGTGCGCCGCTCAGGCGGTCACCCGATAGCCACGAATTCCTCTCTCACCCAAACTCGATCTAAATCACAAAAACAAAATAGATCCCACCTCTCTCTTGCTTCACCAATCCGATCTCTTCATGATTTTGTGGAACCGGTTTCCTATACAAATTTTAATCACAATAAGATGGATTGATCCGATGTCGAAAAATTATGCCGCGCTGGCCCGTGATGTAGTGGCCGCACTGGGCGGCGCTAACAACATCACCGCCGCGACCCACTGCATGACGCGATTGCGTTTTGTGCTTAACGACCCGACTCTCGCCGATGCCGCAACGCTGAAAGCACTCAAAGGCGTACTCGGCGTGGTACGCAGCGATAACCAGTGCCAGGTGATCATTGGCAACACGGTTTCTCAAGCCTACAAAGAAGTGATGAATCTTCTGCCGGGTAACCTGCAACCCGCCGTGGGACAGGGGCCGCAGAAATTGACCCTGCGTCGAATTGGCGCGGGCATTCTGGATGCGCTGATCGGCACCATGTCGCCGCTGATCCCGGCGATCATCGGCGGCTCAATGGTGAAACTGCTGGCGATGGTACTGGAGATGTCCGGTGTGCTTCCCAAAGGCGCGCCGACACTGACTATTTTGACGGTGATTGGCGATGGCGCATTCTTCTTCCTGCCGCTGATGGTCGCCGCTTCTGCCGCAGTGAAGTTCAAAACAAACATGTCGCTGGCGATAGCCATTGCTGGCGTACTGGTTCACCCGAGCTTTATTGAGCTGATGGCGAAAGCCGCCCAGGGCGAACACGTTGAGTTCGCATTCATTCCGGTGACGGCGGTGAAATACACCTACACGGTGATTCCGGCGCTGGTGATGACCTGGTGCCTGTCTTATATCGAGGTCTGGGTCGATAAAATCACGCCCGCGGTCACAAAAAACTTCCTCAAGCCAATGCTGATTGTGCTGATTGCCGCTCCGCTGGCTATCCTGTTGATTGGTCCGATTGGCATCTGGATCGGCAGCGGCATTTCCGCAGTGGTGTATACCGTTCACGGCTATCTTGGCTGGCTGTCAGTGGCAATTATGGGCGCGCTGTGGCCGCTGCTGGTGATGACCGGGATGCACCGCGTGTTCACCCCAACCATCATTCAGACCATTGCCACTACCGGCAAAGAAGCGATGGTGATGCCGTCTGAAATTGGCGCCAACCTGTCACTCGGCGGCTCATCGCTGGCGGTGGCATGGAAAACCAAAAACCCGGAACTGCGCCAGACGGCGCTGGCCGCAGCGGCTTCCGCGATCCTGGCGGGCATTTCAGAACCGGCGCTGTACGGCGTGGCGATTCGCCTGAAACGTCCACTGATTGCGAGCCTGATAAGCGGTTTCATCTGCGGTGCCATTGCGGGTATCGCGGGCCTGGCGAGTCATTCGATGGCCGCGCCTGGATTGTTTACCAGCGTACAGTTCTTTGACCCCGCCAACCCGATGACCATCGTCTGGGTATTTGGCGTGATGGCGCTGGCAGTCGTGCTCTCCTTCGTGCTGACGCTGCTACTGGGCTTTGAAGATATTCCAGTGGAAGAAAAACCTGCTGTCAACGGTGCCGAACAGGCGCGCAAAGCGCAAGGCATCGCCGCAACCGTTCAACCCTTACAAGCGAGGTAACGCATGTTTCCGAAAGGATTTTTATGGGGCGGCGCTCTGGCCGCTAACCAGTCTGAAGGCGCGTATCTGGAAGGTGGCAAAGGCCTGACCACCGTCGACACTATCCCGCACGGCGCCAACCGTATGCCGGTCAAACTGGGACTCGACAAGCGCTTTACCCTACGCGAGGACGAATACTACCCGAGTCACCAGGCGATCGATTTTTATCATCGCTATAAAGAAGACATCGCGCTGATGGCGGAGATGGGCTTCACGGTGTTCCGCACCTCGATTGCCTGGGCACGTCTGTACCCAAACGGCGACGAATTAACGCCAAACGAAGAAGGTATCGCGTTCTACCGCGACATGTTCGCCGAATGCAGAAAATACAATATTGAGCCGCTGGTCACCCTGTGCCATTTCGACGTACCTATGCACCTGGTGAAGGAATACGGCTCGTGGCGTAACCGTAAAATAGTGGAATTTTTCACTCGCTACGCCCGCACCTGCTTTGAAGCCTTCGACGGCCAGGTAAAATACTGGCTGACCTTCAATGAAATCAACATCATGTTGCACAGCCCCTACTCCGGGGCCGGGCTGGTGTTTGAAGAAGGTGAGAATCAGGAACAGGTGAAATATCAGGCCGCGCACCACGAGCTGATTGCCAGCGCGCTGGCAACGAAAATTGCCCATGAGGTGAATCCGCAAAACCAGGTCGGCTGTATGCTGGCGGGCGGCAACTTCTATCCGTATTCCTGCAAGCCGGAAGACGTGTGGATGGCGCTGGAAAAGGATCGCGAAAACCTGTTCTTTATCGACGTGCAGGCGCGTGGCGCATATCCGGCCTATTCGGCCCGCGTGTTCCGCGAGAAAGGCGTGACCATCGAGAAAGTGCCGGGCGATGATGAAATTCTGAAGAACACCGTCGATTTTGTGTCGTTCAGCTATTACGCGTCACGCTGCGCCTCTGCGGATATGAACAGCAATAACACCAACGCGGCCAACATCGTCAAATCGCTGAAAAACCCACATATCAAGGCCAGCGAATGGGGCTGGGGTATCGACCCGCTGGGCCTGCGCATCACCATGAACATGATGTATGACCGTTATCAGAAACCGCTGTTCCTCGTGGAAAACGGGCTTGGCGCGAAAGACGTGGTGGAACCCAACGGCGAGATTAACGATGACTATCGCATCAGCTATTTACGCGAGCATATCCAGGCAATGGGCGATGCCATCAATGACGGTATTCCGGTGATGGGTTACACCACCTGGGGCTGTATCGATCTGGTGGCGGCGTCGACCGGTGAGATGAGCAAGCGCTACGGCTTCGTGTATGTCGACCGTGACGACGCCGGGAACGGCACGCTGGCGCGTTCGCGCAAGAAATCGTTCTGGTGGTATAAGAAAGTGATCGCGAGTAACGGCGAAGATTTAGCGTAAAACATTGCCCGGTAGCGATAACGCTTACCGGGCCTACGCCTCATTACAACCGCTCAAACCCGCCGTCACCGACCCACCCTTCCAGCCGCTGATACACCACTTCCGTCGCCGCTTTCACTTTCTCGGTCATCGGATAATAGAAGCCGACAATATCCGGCTGAATGCCGAGGAATATCACCTCGCCCGCATCCTCTTTCAACTGTTCAATCAGATAGTTGAGCGGCATATTGTGGGTAGTCATCAGAAACATCTCAGCAATATCGTCAGGATCGACAATACGTATCTCGCCTGGCTCGAGCCCCATGTCGGTGGCATCAACAATCAACAAGCACTCCGGCTTCATTTCGCGAATCGCCGCCACTTCCCGTTCCGGTGCGCTGCCACCGTCCAGCACTTGCCAGTCACCTTTTGGCGCTGCGGCACACATTTCCGCGAGCAGCGGTCCGGCGCCGTCGTCGCCCATCATGCTGTTGCCGACACACAGTAATACGTTGGACACTTTTATCTCCCAATAAAGTGATCTGAATGAGCAAACTACCCATTGATATCAACGAATGATCCTAAGGGGGTATCTTATATTGCACGCAGCCCAAAAATAATGATCTCAAATAGTATTGCAGACGCCTCCCAGCGCGGGGCAATTTTCCGAAAACAGGCTGAAACGATGAATGATGTAAAGAAGTTGAGTGGCAAGAAAATAAGAACCATTCCCATTTCAAATACGGAATGGAATAATCAATTGATTGCCATGATCAATTCTGGAGTTGATCCCGAATTACTGGAATTCTTTCATCAGTTAAAAGACGAACGCGATGAATACCGCATTTTGGTGGATATCACCAACTCGGTTCTGGCACACCTCGACCGGGAAGGTCTGGTCAGCGCCATCGCCCAGGACATTCACCGTTTCTTCGCGATTCCCTGCGTGTCGATTGCCTTCTTCGATGCCGAAACAACAGACGCTCTGCCGGTAACCGCCTGCAACTGGCAGCCTGACGGCCATCATTATTGCCAGCAAAAAACCTACCCGATTGCCCAGAGCGTACTGAAAAATGTGCTGGATAACGGTCAGCCTCAGGCCGTTGCATTGCACGAAAGCCTGAGCGACCCGCTGTTGAAGGATTTATTTTCCGCCAGGATGCAGGCCGCGCTGCTGCTGCCGCTGACCTTTAATACCCACGCACCCGGAATATTCATTCTCGCGCATACCGATGCAAGCGCGTTTACTCCGGCAGTCTGTTCGCTGTTGGGTCAAATTGCGTCGCGTATCAGTATTGCGGTGGATAATGCCAACGCCTGGAATGAAATTACCCGGCTAAAAGACTCGTTAAAACAAGAAAATATCTGGCTTAACGAACAGCTGCAAAATGTCGAAAGCCTGAATGACATTATTTTCCAGAGCGTAGCGATGAAAAACCTGCTGCGTCAGGTGGAAATGGTGGCGACCAGTGACAGCACTGTGCTGTTGCTCGGCGAGACCGGAACCGGGAAAGAGCTCATTGCCCGCGCCATACACAAACTCAGCCAACGTAACAGCCATAAGCTTATCAAAATGAACTGCGCCGCCATTCCGGCGAGCCTGTTGGAAAGCGATCTCTTCGGTCATGAAAAAGGGGCATTTACCGGCGCCACCAGTACTCACATCGGGCGATTTGAAATGGCCGATGGCGGCACACTTTTCCTTGATGAAATTGGCGATATGCCGCTCGAACTCCAGCCAAAATTGCTGCGCGTGTTGCAGGAGCGTGAAGTGGAACGCCTCGGCGGCAGCAAAGTTATCCCGGTAAACGTCCGAATGATTGCGGCCACCAACCGCGATTTGCATGAGATGGTTCAGGAACGCGCGTTTCGCAGCGACCTGTTTTATCGCCTGAACGTTTTCCCGATTGTGATCCCACCGCTGCGTGAGCGGCCGGAGGATATTCCGCTGCTCGCCACTTGGTTCACTCAGAAGCTGGCGGCGCGGATGAACAAAAATATCGATACCATTCCCACCGCATCACTTCAGGCGCTGTGCCAGTACCCGTGGCCGGGCAACGTGCGTGAATTGCAAAACGTGATTGAACGCGCGGTGATCCTCACCCAGGGCAACACGCTGAATTTGCAGCTTAACGATTTAAAAATGCCGCCGTCGATGGCGCAAACACCCCGAGCTCAGGCCGCCACCATCAAACTGCCGCCAATGTTTAACCCGCAAACGCCGGAAACGGATGAGGGAGAACGGGAACGGATAATCCAGGCATTGCGGGAAACTAACGGGATTGTCGCGGGGCCAAAAGGGGCGGCGCAGAAACTGGGACTGAAGCGAACGACGCTGCTGTCGAGAATGCAGCGTCTGGGGATTAACACGCGGGATCTGTAACAGCCTCCCGCGTGGTGATTACGCCATCTGGCGTTTGACGATCAGATAGATAGCCGGTTCACGTTCGATCTCAGCCAGCAGTTCAATCAACCGCAGGCTCCAGCTTTTATAAGGCTCATCGCCGCTAAGGCTCAGCGGCGACAGCGCATTGGCCAGCAGCGACGTGTGAGTGGAATCAATGGTGATTTCCCCAAACGTCAGCAGGCCACGCAGTTTACGACGCGCATCACCCATCGGCAGCTGTTTCAGCCATTCCGTGTAACCTTCCAGCGGGCATTCCAGCTCCGTTTTCAGACAGTCGATCATGCCGACGTGATGGCCGATCGCCAGCGAGTAATACATTACCTGCTGGCTTTCCGCGGGCATGTCTTCGTCGCTGTCGACGAACTTCTGGCGCAGCGACCAGAAGGTCACTTTTCCGATGTCGCTCACGCCATCACCTCCCCGGCAATCATCGCCATCAGCGCATTCACAATTTCCGTCAGCCGCGGATCGTTCTCTTTACGCAGCCAGGCGGCGACATCATGCGCCGCCTGCTGCGGCTGCTTATGCTGAATGAGCGACAGCAGACTCAGGCTGATATCGCCGCCCTGGCGATAACCCGCCATTCGCCGTGCTTCCCGCTCAACGGACACTCGCAACTGCAGCGGCACGTCAGGCAGGATCAGTGCCGGTTTTTCACTTTCGCCCTGCACGTGTTCAACGCCTTTCAGTTTCTGATCCAGCAAACCGAGCGCCACGGCAAACCCGTGGATCGTCGCCGCAGGCGTGGGCGGACAGCCGGGGATCCACACATCAACCGGCACGATAGTATCGCTGCCGCCCCAGACGCAGTAGAGATCGTGGAAGATCCCCCCCCCGACGCCGCACGCCCCGTAGGAAATACAGATTTTCGGATCCGGTGCCGATTCATAGGCGCGTAACGCCGGGACGCGCATCGCACGGGTCACCGCCCCGGTGAACAGCAAAATATCGGCATGACGCGGCGAGGCCACCACTTTGATACCGAAACGCTCGGCATCGAACACCGGGGTTATCGCTGAGAAAATTTCGATTTCACAACCGTTGCAGCCGCCGCAGTCCACGCGGTACACGTACGCTGAACGCTTGATGTCTTTCAGCAGCGTCTGCTTCATGCGCGCCGCACCATCTGCCAGCGTTATCGGCTGGCTGGCGTGATGATTAAACTCGCTCATTGCTTTTCTCCGCACCGATTGAACTGAACATCTGCCTGTCGTGCTGGCTCAGCGTTCGCTGGCGTTTGCACGCAGGGCAAGTCGTAAACTGCGCGCTCATGCCTGCCAGCGCCTCGTCGCTCACGCCGGACTGTCGCAGCAGTTCAACCGCATACTGCGCCGATTTCTCCGGGGTGAACGGCAGTTTGCATACATCGCAGTGCTGCAAGCGAAACACCGCTTTGACGTACAAATCAGCTTTGTTCGTCACCGCCAGTTCGAAGTCATTGGTCAGGCGAATCGCCTTCGTCGGGCACACTTCTTCGCAGCGGCCGCAGAAAATGCAGCGACCGATGAACAACTGCCAGATTCGCTCGTTGCTTTCCGGATGCGTTTCCATCGTCAACGCATTCGCCGGACACGCCATGGTGCACGCCGCGCAGGCAATACACTGCTGTGGGTCGAGCTCCGGTCTGCCGCGAAAATCGGGGCTGATGTCCAGCGGTGCAAACGGGTATTTAACCGTGGGTTCGCCCGCTTTCAGGATAGTTTTAAACAGTTTCAGCATCGTTTAATCCTTACTTGATCGGCGAGTGTTTACGCTCAATGCTATAGCGTTCGATCTCTTTATACGGCACGGTGGTGGACTTGCGTTTGCGAACATCCACCAGCGTGACGCGGTCGGTGCAGGAGTAGCAGGGATCGAGGCTGCCGATGATCAGCGGCGCATCAGATATGGTATTCCCGCGCAACATGTAGCGCAGCACCGGCCAGTTGGCGTAAGTCGCCGCGCGGCAACGCCAGCGGAACAGCTTCTGATTGTCACCGAGCATGCTCCAGTGCACGTCTTCCCCGCGCGGAGCTTCCACGTAACCGAGCGCAAATTTGTGCGGCTGATAAGTGAAACCTTCGGTCAGCAGCGGGCCGTTGCCCATGGTATCCAGCGCGTATTCAATCATCGCCAGCGAGTCGAAGGTCTCTTTCACGCGCACCATCACGCGGGAGAACACGTCGCCGCCATCATAGGCAAACAGGGTTTTCGGCAGATTGCCGTAATCGGAATACGGGTGGTCAAAACGCATATCGCGTTTGAAACCACTGCCGCGGATAAGCGGGCCAACCGGGCTGTAATCGCGCGCCACCTGGCGGTCGAGAATGCCGACCCCTTGCGTACGCTGAGCGATGTTCGGGGTGGATAACAGCATGTCGACCAGTTGCGTCACTTCCGCACGCATCTCGCGCACCAGCTGGATAGTTTTAATCCGCTGCTCTTTAAGGATGTCGCGACGGATACCGCCGATCAGGTTCAGACCGTAGGTTTTACGCGAACCGGTTAACAGCTCTGCCATTTGCATGGATTTTTCACGCACGCGGAAAAACTGCATGAAGCCGGTATCAAACCCGACAAAGTGGCTCGACAGTCCAATGTTCAGCAGGTGGCTGTGCAGGCGTTCCACTTCCAGCAGAATGGAACGAATAGTGTGTGCACGCTGTGGCACCACGATGCCCAGCGCATTTTCCACCGAGGTGGTGTAAGCCACGCTGTGCGCAAACCCGCAGATGCCGCACACGCGGTCGGACAGGAATGTCACTTCGTTGTAGCCCATGCGGGTTTCGGCCAATTTTTCCATGCCGCGATGCACGTAGAACAGTCGGTAGTCGGCATCGACAATGGTTTCGCCGTCGACGAACAGGCGGAAGTGGCCCGGCTCATCCGAGGTTATGTGCATCGGGCCAATCGGCACCACACGCGCTTTGCTGTCACCGTCGTTGATGAACGGATAGGTTTCTGTTTCGGTGGTCGGTGCCGGGCGCTGGCGATAGTCCATGGCATCTTTGCGCAACGGGTACATCTCGTCAGGCCAGTCATCCGGCAGCACCAGGCGGCGCTCGTCCGGTAGACCAATCGGTTTCAGGCCATACATATCGCGAATTTCACGCTCGCCCCACACCGCCGCAGGCACGCGCGGGGTAACGGACGGGAACTCAAGTGAGTGATCGACCAGGCCTTTCACCACCACCCAGCACTTCTCGCCCTCTTCCATCGACATCGCGTAGTAGACCGCGAAGTGACCGTTGAGCGTGCGCTCATCATTGCCAAACAGCACCGGCAACCAGCCGCCGCAGCCGTAATAGAGAAATTCAACGATTTCCGGCAGATGGCCAATTTTGACGGTAATCGTCACCTGATCGTTAGTCTGCCGCTCTTCTTCAAGCACCGCGCCGGGGAATTTTTCCCGTACCGCCGCCAGATAACCCAAACCGCGTACATCGCCCTGCGCGAGGCCGTTCATATATTGTTGATAGCTCACTTCGTTTCTCCAGCGCACTCGCGGGTGCAAAGACTGTGGTTAGCGGCAGCGGCAGTTTTACCCGCCCACGGCCACTGAAATTCTTGCTGCGGGGACTGATGCATTACAATCGACGCGGCATTTTCCAGCAGGCGGCTGACCGGCTGCGGAATGTGGGTGCCCATCACCAGCATCAGCACCAGCAAAATGGCCATCGGTAACGTCGTCAGCAGACCAAGCTCGCCACGGCTGGTCGCTTCCGGCGCGCTGCCGAACAGCAGACAGGCGATCATGCGAACCAGCCCACCCAGCACGACGGTTAACAGCAGCAGCAGGCCAATAGTCAGCCAGATATGTCCGGCGGCCAGACCTGCCGTTACCACCATAAACTCACTCAGGAAGACGTTGAACGGCGGCATTCCGCCGAGCGCCAGCGCGCCACCGGCCAGCAGCACCGCGCTGAACGGCATCAGTTTAAGCATGCCGCGCACCACGCTGAGGTCGCGGGTGCCGTACTTCAACAGCACGTTACCGGAACCGCAAAACAGCAGCGTTTTTGCCAGGCTGTGATTGAGCGTATGCAGCAGCGCCGCCAACACGCCAAGCGGACCACCGATGCCAAGCGCCACGGCGATGAGCCCCATGTTTTCCACGCTGGAATAAGCCAGAAGCCGTTTCACATCCTGCTGAACCAGAATGAAAAACGCCGCGACCGCGACGGACAGCAGGCCGAAAATCACCAGCAGCGTGTTGGTGAACGAGGAGCCAATCGACTGGGTGATGATGATGTGGAAGCGGATGATCACCAGCAGCGCGCAGTTGAGCAGCACGGCTGACAGCAAGGCGCTGGTTGGGCTCGGCGCTTCACTGTGGGCATCCGGCAGCCAGGCGTGCATAGGGAACAGCCCGGTTTTGGTACCAAAGCCAATCAGCACGAACACAAACGCCAGATGCATCAGTGTCGGGTCAAGCTGGCTGGCATGTTTCAGCACTTCGCTCCAGAAAATTGCGTTGTGTGGATCCGGCATGAAGCTGGCGGCATTGGCGTACACCAGAATGGTGCCGAACAGGCCGAACGCCACGCCAACGGTACAAATGATGATGTACTTCCACGCCGCTTCCAAAGACGAACGCTGACCGTAAATTCCCACCAGAAACGCTGAGCTGAGGGTGGTGGCTTCAATCGCCGCCCACATCACAATCAGGTTGTTACTGGTCACCACCAGCATCATGGTGAACAAAAACAGGTGGAAGAAACCGTAGTAGTTGCACAGCGTAGCGACGGAAATCTCGCCTTCGTCGACCTCGTGGCGCATATAGCCCATTGAGTAAAGGCCGGTAAGAAAACCGATAATCCCGAGGATCGCCAGGAACAGCGCGCTCAGACTGTCGAGGTGCAGCCACAGATTGGTGGAGAACATCTCGCCCTGGCGATAAACCAGCGCCACGGCATACAGCGTCACCACTAACAGCGTAACAATGCCCACGCCGTGTAGCAGCGTGACCGCCACACGGGAAGCCGTGCCGAGACGCTGGCAGGCAAACGCCAGCAGCGAAAACACCAGCGGCGTCAGCAGTAACAAGGTGAAAATTGCAGAATGACTCATTGTGTTATCCCTTCAGCGCCGTCAGTTGATTGACATCCAGCGTGCCGAGCGTGCGCCAGATTTTTCTCACCAGCAGCACCATGACGATCACCGCGAAAATCGCGTCGGTGGCGATCCCAATCTCCACCAGTTCCGGCGCTTTATTCGCCAGCAGCGCCAGCACCAGATGCGACCCGTTTTCCATCAGGCAGTAACCGAACACCTGCTTAAGAATGTTGCGTTGGGTCACGATGCACAGCAGCCCCAACAGGAAGTGGCCGAGCGCCACCGCCAGTGCGGGCTTCAACCCTTGCAGCAGCGGAAGCTGCACCGGGCGCACCACCAGCCAGCACAGCACCACAATCACCGCGGCAGCCAGCATCAGCAGAACCGGGCTAATCAGGCTTGCATCGGCCTGCGGGTCGTTGAGCTTGCGTAGCGCAAACCCCATTATCAGCGGCACCAGAATGACTTTGGTCAGCAGCGCACTGAAGGACCACATCAACAGTTGTTCCGAATCAAGCGTGCGCGAGAGCGTGAAGAAAATCAGCACCAGCACCAGCGATTGCAGGGCGTAGCACCAGCAGGCTCCGCGCGGATGCTTCGCACCAATCACCAGCAGCGACGTCACCATCATCAGCCCGGCGAGATTATTTACGAGTAAGGCTCCGGTCATCGTCGTCTCCTTAATTAAGCCACATCGCGGCAATCACGCTGGAAACCAGCGACATGATTACCAGCACGACCAAAACAGCACGCATCGCCCACGGAAGCGGCGCCATCTGCGCTACTTCCGGGCTCTGCTCCCCTGGGACTACGCGACCAAACCAGTAAATCAGCCAGGCAAAACTTGCTACCGATTCCACCAGCGCCAGCACCATTACCGGGATCAGCTCCCAGTGCTCAGTTGAGAGCGTGAAGCCCGCGGCAAAGACCGGGAATTTACTGAAGAAGCCGTTGAATGGCGGCACACCGGCAATCGCCAGCGCGGCCACGCAGAAACCGATGCCGAGCAGTGGCGACTTGCTCATCACCCCACGCAGCTTCGGCAGCAAGCGGGTCCCGCAGCTGTAGCTGAACGCACCCGCCACCAGGAAGAACAGGCTTTTGGCAAAGGCATGGTTGAAGATGTAGGCAATGCCGCCGTCGAGGGCCTGTTTTGAGCCCAGCGCCGCCATCGATAACGCAAGGAACATCCACGCCAGTTGGGTAATGGTTGACCACGCCAGCAGGCGTTTCATGTCTTTCTGCGGCAGGTACATCAGGAAGCCGTACACCATCGTAATGGTCGCCATCACGATGCCCACCCAGCCAATCACGTGCGGTACGTTGCCGCCTTCCAGAATGGCGCGGGCAAAGATGTAAACGCCCACTTTCACCATCGACGCGGCATGTAAGTAAGCACTGACTGGGGTCGGAGCTTCCATCGCATCCGGCAGCCAGGCCTGCATCGGCAACTGGGCAGATTTACCCCAGGCAGCGAACAGGATGCCGCCATAAACGATATAGCTGGCGCTGCCCTGCAACTGGCTTAACGCGCTCAGCGAG
The DNA here is from genome assembly GCF_024764835.1 of Scandinavium hiltneri. Lineage (GTDB taxonomy): Bacteria > Pseudomonadota > Gammaproteobacteria > Enterobacterales > Enterobacteriaceae > Scandinavium > Scandinavium hiltneri. Next base: position 103,471 of record NZ_JALIGE010000067.1, read on the forward strand.
AAGGTGCCGGTGTTGAGGAACAGCGTCGCCGCGGCGAGATACAGCCCGAGAGATGCCACATGGGTAATCAGCAGCGCTTTCATCGCTGAACGTTGCGATTTCTGCGTCTGGTAATAGCCAATCAGCGCCCAGGAACAGCCGCCGGTAATTTCGAAGAACAACAGCTGACCGAGCAGCGTGGACGACAGCACCAGCCCCGCCATCGCGCCGATAAAAATCAGCAGGAAGGCGTAGTAGCGGTTATCCCCGTCGTGCGGATGCTCACGGTTACCGCGGGTCAGATACCCGGTGGAATAGAGGCTTACCAGCAGACCGAGGAACACCACCGCAAATGCAATCAGGGTGCTTATCCGGTCAACGGTGAAACCAAACAGCGCCACGCCGTGATAGCTCACCAGCGTATAAGTGGCGTCGGTTTTGCCACCTGCGAGGAACAGCCAGCCCAGCGCCACGGTGCCAAGCGTGGCCAGTAACGCAAATACGGTGCAGATATTTTTCGCCTGCTGCTTTGGCGAACAGGCCGTCAGCAGCGCGCCGACAAACGGCACCAGCAGGGTCGTCAGAGCGATATTTTCCATCATTTCACGGGGCTCCTTACAGACCGGTAAAGTAGAAGACGAAGCCCAGCGCCGCGACGCCAAACCCAAGCCAGGTCACGTGATGCGTCAGCAGGAAGCGCCCGCGCGCCAGCGAGTTTTCCACCAGCGATGCCAGCACAAATACCACCAGCAGCTTGATGACCATCACGACCAGCGCCAGCAACAGCGCGGTCGGGCTAAGGCTCACGGCCTTGCCAAACGGAATAAACACTGCGAGGAACATTTCGGCGACGACCACCTGCTTGAGGCCAATCCCCCACTTCACCAGCGCGAAATCAGAGCCGGAATATTCGGTCAGCGGCCCTTCCTGGAGTTCCTGCTCGGCTTCGGCGACGTCGAACGGAATTTTGCCCATCTCGATAAACGACGCGAACCCGCAGGCCAGGAAAGCCATGAAGATTGCCAGTGGCGAGCTCCAGCCGTGAGCCAGCGCCGCGCTGATGGTGCCGATGTTGGTTGAGCCAACAATCAGCGCCACGACCAGCAGGCCGAGGAGCAAGATAGGCTCCACCAAAATACCGAGCGTGAGTTCACGGCTGGCACCGATGCCTGCAAACGAACTGCTGCTGTCGAGCCCGGAAAGGGCAAAGAAGAAACGGAACAGCGCGAACAAATACAGCAGGGTGATTAAATCCCCTGCCCCGCCGAACGGTGAGGTGGCGGTAAAAACGGGTAGCGCCATCGCCACCAGCAGCATGCTGCTGAGCAGCACCCACGGCATCAGGCGGAACATCGCCCCGGACTGATCCGGGCCGACTGGCTGACGCTTCAGCAGCTTGCCGAGGTCACGGTAGTCCTGCAGAATGCCAGGCCCGCGACGGGAGTGCATACGCGCACGGATCTGGCGGGAAATGCCGGTCATCAGCGGCGTCAGCGCCAGCAGAATGACCGCCTGACACACGGCGAACAGCCCCATGCCCCACGCAGGCGTTTGTTGGATTAACATCTCATTCTCCTCACAGAGCTACGGTCAGTAACAGAACCACCAGCGCCACCACCACATACAGGCAGTAAAGGCGGAAGTCCCCGCTCTGCATTCGCTGAATGCCCGCACCGGCGCGCTGAACAAGGCGCACCAGCGGCCAGATAATACGGTCGTCCCAGAACGGCTCGACCGCCGCCGCACCATCGGTGACTTTGGTCAGGCTGCGGCTTAACGCGTCAGAAGGATCGAGCTGCTTGCGCATCCGGTACAGCGGGGCAAACATCACGCGCAGCGGCTGAGTGAAGCTACCCGCAGAGGCAGACATCGCCTCTTCCCAGGCGTAACCACAGGCCCACGGCTGGCCACGACGACGGAACGGCCCGCGTGTGCCACGCAGCACCCACCACGCCGCCAGTGGCAGTAACGGCAGGCCCAGCAACAACAGGAAGGTTACGGCCGGAGAGAACATCGCCTGAGCGCTGTCACCCGGTTGCAGAAGGGTATTATTGGCAACAATCACATCTGAGGTGTGCGTCAGCGAAGTCGCCACCTGCGTCAGCACCGGTGCGACAACGGACGCGCCGACGCCAAGCGCCACGCACAGCAGCGCCATCACGATCATCGCGGCGGTCATTGGCCAGGGCACTTCACGTGCGTGCTCCGCCTGCTCGCTGCGGGCGCCGCCGCAGAAGCTGATACCGTAGACTTTGACGAAGCACATTGCCGCCAGCGCGCCGGTAATCGCCAGCATGACCATCGCAATCGGCCCGGCGAGACGCATGGCGAAATCGCCGTCATGGCTCATGGTGAACAGTGACTGGTAGGTAAACCATTCGCTGACGAAGCCGTTCAGCGGTGGCAGTGCGGAAATGGACATACAGCCAATCAGGAAAGCGGTGCCGGTGAGCGGCATCAGCTTGGCGAGGCCGCCCATTTTTTCCATATCACGGGTGTGAACGCGGAAAATCACCGCCCCCGCGCCGAGGAACAGCAACCCTTTAAATAGCGCGTGGTTGAGCAAATGGAACAGTGCGCCGAGCAGGCCAATGGTCGCCAGCAGCGGATGGTGCGTGGCGATGCCGACCATGCCGACGCCAACCCCCATCAGGATGATGCCGATGTTCTCCACGGTGTGCCACGCCAGCAGGCGCTTGATATCATGTTCGGCCAGCGCGTACAGCACGCCAAGCACCGACGACACCGCACCAAACGCCAGCACCACCAGACCCCACCAGCTTTCTGTCGCCCCAAGCAGGTCGATCCCGACTTTGATAATGCCGAAGATACCAATTTTCACCATCACCCCGGACATCAGCGCGGACGCATGAGACGGGGCCGCCGGGTGCGCTCGCGGCAGCCAGCTGTGCAGTGGCAGCATCCCCGCCTTCGCCCCAAAACCGAGGAATGCGAGAATAAACACCACCGACGCCAGGCCTGCGGAAAGATGCAAATGACGGAAGGATTCAAACTCCAGACTGCCGCTTTCACGCCACATCAGGAAGAAGGCCACCATGATCAGCACCGACCCGGCATGCGCAATAAAGAAGTACAGCAGCCCAGCCTTGATTGACTCTTCGCTCTGATCGGCGATGACCAAAAACCACGAGGCCAGCGACATCATTTCGAACAGGATGATGAACCAGAAGCCGTTGTCCATCACCACCAGCCCGACCATCGAGGCGATAAACAGGTTCATAAAGAACCCCATCGACGCCGCGCCTTTGCCGAGATATTCCTGCATATAAGAGAGCGAGTAGAGGGCGCAGAGCATCACCAGCAGTGAAATCACCGTCACCATAAACGCTGCCAGGCTGTCGATGCGCACGCTAAACGCCGCGAACGGGAACGGCCCCGCCGCACTCCAGTTCAGCACTTCACCGCTGAACAACACCGGCAGTGCGCTGCACAGGCCAAGCAAACCACCGAGCATCGCACTGATGCCCGCCACGCGAATGGCCTGCCCTTCGTTTTTTTGCAGCAGCAAAGACACCACGCCGCCTACAACGTACAAGGCCAGCGACCACATCAGTAATTGCAGTGAATCCATTAGTTTTGCTCCCCTGCAAAGTTCACCTGACCCGGCAAGGTCTCCGGCATCGACAGCGCGGTTTGCGACCGACGCTGTTTCGCCTGGGCCTCAATGGACTGCGGCTCAATCAGGTGCAGTGCTTTTGTCGGACAGGAATGCACGCACGCCGGGCCTTCCGGCAGGAAATGGCACAGGTCGCATTTAACGGCGATGGTGCGCATACCGGCATTCCAGCTCAAAAACGGATGCATGCTGTCCGGGCTGACCGGCACATCGCTGAGCAATGACGCCGGAACGTAGTGTTCAAACTGCGCGGGCATATTCAGCGGCGTGCTGCCCGCAGGCGTAATCGCCCCGAACGGACACACCAGGCCACAGAGTTTGCAGCCGATGCACAGGCTTTCGTTTATCTGGACGCTGTCGTCCTCAAGTGCGATGGCGTTGACCGGACACACCCGTTTGCAGGGCGCATCTTCGCAATGACGGCATAACACCGGGGCTGTCTCGTCACCGGTACGTGCCATCGTGAGTCTCGGGTGCTGCTGTAGCCCCTGAGCTTTATGGACATCGGAGCAGGCCGCGAGGCAGGTATTGCATCCGATGCACCACTGAGGATCCGCAATCACAAAGCGGTTCATGGTTATTCCTCTGAAGCGGAAGAAAATTATCCGGCTTGTATAGCAATTTGCGTGCCATTTCATTATTTACATATTAAACAATTAGTTAGACACCACCCTCCCCCTTCAGAGACTGTCATCGTCAGCGTGACGACGATTGTGACGATCGACGTTTTCTGTGCCATTCGACCTCGCCGTCATTTGTGGCGACGTGCCGTCACTAATGTCATTCCAGATCTGTCATTCAGTGATTTATCGATAAAAATCAACACAATGAATAATGGCCTGTATTTTGCTTAGGGAAGCGAAGTCCAGAATTAACGGGAAACGTTATGCACGAAATCACCCTTTGCCAGCGAGCGCTGGAAATTGTCGAGCAGCAGGCACTCGCCAACAATGCCACCCGCGTGACGGCGGTCTGGCTGAAGGTCGGGGCCTTTTCCTGCGTGGAGCCCTCATCCCTGAGTTTCTGCTTTGAGCTGGTGTGTCGCGGCACGCTGGCGGAAGGCTGCCAGCTGCACATTGAAGAACAATCTGCGCAGTGCTGGTGCCCGGAATGTCAGAGGGACATCAAACTTATCTCGCAACACGTTCGCCGCTGCCCACAGTGCGGCAGCGACCGGTTACGTATTGTCGCTGATGACGGATTTCAGATTCAGCGCATCGAAGTCATTGAGGAATAAGGTATGTGTACAACCTGTGGCTGCGCGGACGGCAATCGCTATATAGAAGGCGACGAGCACAATCCGCATTCGGCCTTTCGCGGCGCGCCGTTTGCACCCGCCTCGCGCCCGGCGCTCACCATTACCGGCATCACGCCAGAATTCAGCCCACAGCAGTCAACGCAGGGCGATTTGCACTACGGACACGGTGAAGCGGGCACGCACGCACCGGGCATCAGCCAGCGCAAAATGCTGGAAGTGGAAATTGACGTGCTGGAGAAAAATAACCGGCTGGCGGCCCACAACCGGGCACAGTTTGCCGCGCGTGAACTGCTGGTGCTGAATCTGGTTTCCAGCCCCGGATCCGGTAAAACGACGCTGCTGACTGAAACGCTGACCCGCCTTAACGGAAGCGTGCCGTGCGCGGTTATCGAAGGTGACCAGCAAACGGTGAATGACGCCGCCCGCATTCGCGCCACCGGTACCCCGGCGATTCAGGTCAATACCGGCAAAGGCTGCCATCTCGATGCGCAGATGATTGCCGACGCCGCCCCGCGCCTGGATCTGAAAGATAACGGAATTCTGTTTATCGAAAACGTCGGCAACCTGGTGTGCCCGGCCAGTTTCGATCTTGGCGAGCGGCATAAAGTGGCGGTGCTCTCCGTCACCGAAGGCGAGGACAAACCGCTGAAGTATCCGCAAATGTTTGCCGCCGCGTCCCTGCTGCTACTGAACAAAATCGACCTGCTGCCGTATTTGCAATTCGACGTCGAAACGTGCCTGAGCTATGCGCGAGAAGTAAACCCTGCCATTGAGGTTATCCTGATATCCGCCACCAGCGGAGAAGGCATGGACACATGGCTCACGTGGCTGGAGACGCAGCGATGTGCATAGGCGTTCCGGGACAAATTTGCGCTATCGACGGGAACCTGGCGAAGGTCGATGTCTGCGGAATTCAGCGCGATGTGGACCTGACACTGGTCGGCGTCACCGATGAACAGGGCCAGTCACGCATGGGCCAGTGGGTGCTGGTGCACGTCGGTTTCGCCATGAGCGTGATTGATGAGCACGAAGCCCGCGAGACGCTGGCCGCGTTGCAAAACATGTTCGAAGTCGAACCCGACGTCGGCGCGCTGATGTGGGGCGAGGATAGGTGATGCGTTTTGTTGATGAATACCGCGCGCCTGAGCAGGTAATGCAGCTTATCGCGAACCTGAAAACCCGCGCCCCGCTTCTTTCCTGTACGCGTGAAAAACCGCTGCGGATCATGGAAGTCTGCGGTGGGCACACTCACGCTATTTTCCGCTTTGGCCTCGACCAGCTTTTGCCGGACAACATCGAGTTTATTCACGGCCCGGGATGCCCGGTCTGCGTGCTGCCGATGGGCAGAATCGACACCTGTATCGATATCGCCAGCCACCCTGAGGTCATTTTTTGCACCTTTGGCGATGCGATGCGCGTGCCGGGAAAAAACGGCTCGCTGACCCAGGCCAAAGCGCGCGGGGCTGATATCCGCATCGTCTATTCACCGATGGATGCCCTACGCCTGGCGACGGAAAATCCCGGGCGCAAAGTGGTCTTTTTTGGTCTCGGTTTTGAAACCACCATGCCCGCTACGGCGATCACCTTGCAGCAGGCAAAAGCGCAGAACCTGACTAATTTTCTCTTCTTCTGTCAGCACATCACGCTGATTCCCACCTTGCGCAGCCTGCTCGAACAGCCGGACAACAGCATTGACGCCTTTCTGGCTCCGGGCCATGTCAGCATGGTGATTGGTACGCACAGCTACGATTTTATTGCCGATCATTATCAGCGCCCGTTAGTGGTTGCCGGTTTTGAGCCGGTCGATCTGTTGCAGGGCGTCAACATGCTGGTGGAACAGAAAATCGCGGGTGAAAGCCACGTCGAGAACCAGTATCGCCGCGTGGTGCCGGATGCGGGCAACGCCCTGGCACAGACGGCCATTGCCGACGTTTTTGCCGTCAACGGTGACAGCGAATGGCGCGGTCTCGGGGTCATTGCCGAATCGGGCGTGAAATTAATGCCGGAGTACCAGCGCTTTGACGCCGAAGCCCATTTCCAGCCGCCGCCGCGTCAGGTATGCGATGACCCGCGCGCCCGCTGTGGCGAGGTGCTCACCGGACGCTGTAAGCCGCATCAATGCCCGCTGTTTGGCAGCGTCTGCAATCCACAAAGTGCGTTTGGCGCGCTGATGGTGTCCTCCGAAGGCGCCTGTGCGGCGTGGTATCAGTACCGAAGTCAGGAAGGTGAACAATGAAAACCGTACAAATAGCCCACGGCAGCGGCGGCCAGGCGATGCAGCAACTGATTAACGATTTGTTCATGCAGGCATTCGATAACCCGTGGCTGGCAGAACAAGAAGATCAGGCCCGTTTATCACTCGCGTCGCTCACCGCCAGCGGTGACCGGCTGGCATTTTCCACCGACAGCTACGTTATCGACCCGTTGTTTTTCCCCGGCGGGGATATCGGCAAGCTGGCGATTTGCGGCACCGCCAATGACGTCGCCGTCAGCGGAGCTATTCCGCGCTACCTTTCCTGCGGTTTTATCCTCGAAGAGGGGCTGGAGATGGCGGTTCTGGAAAACGTCGTCAACAGCATGGCGCAGACGGCAAAAGCCGCCGACATCGCCATCGTCACCGGTGACACTAAAGTGGTGCCGCGCGGTGCGGCGGACAAACTGTTCATCAACACTGCCGGGCTGGGTGCCATTCCAGCCGATATTCATTGGGGCGCGCAGCAGCTCGTGCCGGGCGACGTGCTGCTGGTCAGCGGCACCCTCGGCGATCACGGCGCAGCCATTCTCAACCTGCGAGAACAACTGGGGCTGGATGGCGATTTGCGCAGCGACTGCGCGGTATTGACGCCATTGATTCAGACTATGCGAGACATTCCCGGCGTGAAGGCGTTGCGTGATGCCACTCGGGGCGGCGTGAACGCGGTAGCTCATGAATTTGCAGCCGCCAGCGGCTGTGGTGTGATGCTGCATGAAGCCAGCCTGCCGGTGAAATCTGCCGTCCGCGGCGTGTGTGAACTGCTCGGGCTTGATGCCCTGAACTTCGCCAACGAAGGCAAGCTAGTGATAGGCGTGTCCGCAGGAGATGCAGAGCGCGTACTCTCCACGCTACGCTCGCACCCATTAGGCTGTGATGCCGCCATCATCGGCGAAATCACCGAGCGCCGCGGCGTGCACCTGACCGGGCTTTACGGCGTGCGTCGCACGTTAGATTTACCTCATGCCGAACCGCTACCGCGGATCTGCTAACGCTATTTTCGCGCCAGCGGCGCATTGTGGGTAAGCACTATGTCATCAACAGCGATGAGCGATCTCGGCCAGCAGGGCCTGCTTGATATTACCCGGTCTTTGCTGCAACAGCGCGATCTGTCCGGTGTTTGCGAAGCATTGACACAGTTGATCAAACAGGCCGGGCTTGCCGAACGCGTGGCTATTTTGCTGTGGCAGCCCGGAAATCAGCGCGTGAGTTATCACGCCAGCGCCACCTGTGCGCCCGGTAAAAGCGGCGAAGAAATCCTGCTGGCGCAGGGCCCCCTTCACCGGCTATTGACCCGGCCAGATGCGCTCAACTGCGACTATCAGGAATTTTGTGCCGCCTGGCCGACGCTGACGAATAACCCTCTTTATCCTGAATTTGGTCGCTATGTCCTGCTCCCGCTGGCGCAGGAAGGTCGCATTGTAGGTGGCTGCGAGTTTATCCGCGACAACGACGCCGCGTGGAGCGAGAAAGAATTTCAGCGCCTGCAAACATTGACTCAGCTGGTGGCAATCGTCACCGAACAGTTCCTGACCCGCCTTAGCCGCAGCGCCGATCGCCAGCAGCTTCGCCTTGAACGGGATAATTTCCGCATTCTGGTCGATATCACCAACGCAGTACTGTCGCGGCTTAACATTGACGAACTGGTCAGCGAAGTGGCAAAGGCCCTTCACGATCATTTCCACATCGATGCGATTAGCGTGGTGCTCCGCAGCCCGCAGCCGGGCAAGCTCGACGTATACACCAGCCATTATCTGGACGGTGAAGCGCCGCTGCATGACGTAGCCGAACTGGACGAACGCGGTTCGCTGAGTGAGCAAATCTTTAAACAACAGCAAATGATGCTGCTAACGCTGGCCAATCTGAATCAGCTGCCGCAGGGGGATCGCCAGCTGTTTTCCCTGTGGGGAAATGAGCTACAAAGCCTGTGCCTGCTGCCGCTGATGTCTGGCTCCACGACGCTCGGCGTGCTGAAACTGGCCCAGCGTAATGAACAGGTTTTCACTGCCAGCAATCTTCGTCTGCTGCGCCAGATTGCCGGACGGGTGTCGATTGCGGTCGATAATGCGCTGGCGTATCGGGAGATCCAGCGTCTGAAAGAGCGCCTGGCGGATGAAAACAAAGTGCTTACCGAACAGCTCAACACGCTGGATAACGATTTTGGCGAGATTATCGGGCGCAGCGATGCGATGCTTACCGTGCTGCGTCAGGTGGAAATGGTGGCGCAAAGCGACAGCACGGTGCTTATTCTCGGTGAAACCGGTACGGGTAAGGAGCTGATTGCGCGCGCCATTCACCATCTGAGCCATCGCCGTGAACAGCGGATGATCAAAATGAACTGCGCCGCGATGCCCGCTGGATTGCTGGAAAGCGACCTGTTCGGCCATTCGCGTGGGGCATTTACCGGGGCAAGCGCGCCACGCGTCGGACGTTTCGAGCTGGCAGACAAAAGCTCGCTGTTTCTTGATGAAGTCGGCGACATGCCGCTTGAGCTTCAGCCGAAGCTACTGCGCGTTTTACAGGATCAGGAATTTGAGCGCCTCGGCTGCAATAAACTGATTCGGACCGACGTTCGCCTGATTGCTGCCACCAATCGCGACCTGCGGCAAATGGTGGAAGACCGGGCGTTTCGCAGCGATCTTTATTATCGCCTGAACGTCTTTCCTGTCCAGCTGCCGCCGCTGCGTGAGCGCCCGGAGGATATTCCGTTACTGGCTAAAGCCTTCACCCATAAAATTGCCCGGCGACTTGGCCGTCAGATTGACAGCATTCCGGCGCACACGCTGCGCACGCTGAGTGAAATGCCGTGGCCGGGAAACGTGCGGGAACTGGAGAACGTCATTGAGCGCGCGGTATTGCTGACACAGGGTAACGTGCTGCAATTTTCGCTGCCAGAAATGTTGTATCGCCCTACGGCACAGCCCGGCAATCAGGGTGAGCTGCCGCAGGAAGGTGAAGATGAAACGCAGCAGATCATTCGCATACTGAAAGAAACCAACGGTGTGGTGGCCGGGCCGAAAGGTGCGGCTCAACGGTTGGGCCTTAAACGAACCACGTTGCTTTCACGCATGAAGCGCCTGGGAATCGATAAAGACGTACTGGTGTAAATCGGCGGGACAGGCTATAAAACCAGGACACTCACAGAAAGGAGGCAATATGTCAGTATCAGCACGTAACCAGCTTAGCGGTAAAGTTAGCGCAGTGGCAGCAGGCGCGGTGAATGATGAAGTGGAATTAACGCTGACAGGCGGCGCGAAGCTCGTGGCTATCGTCACGCACAGCAGCCAGCAGGCGCTCGGTCTGGTCGACGGTAAGGAAGCCGTGGCATTGATTAAAGCCCCGTGGGTCACCCTTGCCAGCGAAGACTGCGGCCTGAAATTCTCCGCCCGTAATCAGTTTGCCGGCAACGTTTCTCAAGTGACGGAAGGGGCAGTTAACGCGACAGTGCATATCAAAACCGATGCCGGATTCGAACTGGTGGCGGTCATTACCAATGAAAGCCAGCACGAGATGAAGCTGGCTTCTGGCAGCCGCGTGATTGCGCTGATCAAAGCCTCTGCCATTCTGCTCGCCACCCGCGCGTAGTACTTCTCCACGCCGCTTGTCCTGCGGCGTGTTTCCTATTTCTTCGGTCGGTATTTTTCCGGTAGCTCAGGCACCGTGCGCTTATCATCCATCAGATGCAGGACAGTCAGCAACGGATGCCGCCACAGCATACGTGGCCCCGCCCAGCGCATAATCTGCTTCATCTCTTCCCGCTTAGCGGGCTGATAGCAATGCACCGGGCATTGCTTGCAGGCCGGTTTTTCTTCACCAAAGACACATTTGTCGAGCCGTTTTTCCGCATAGGCATTCAGCGCCGCGTAGTGCTCTGGCGCTGAAATGGCCTGCGGACAGCGTTTTGCAAAGAGCGCAATCATCCGACGAATCGTCAGTTTCTCTCTGCGGATACGGCTTCCTGACATGGTGCATCCTCAAATCATAAGTTGCATCAATAATACCCTTTAAAAATCAGCGATTCCAGACACGCCGCCGATCTCAGTCCAAAAAGAGACTGCACCAAGCCTGGACAAAAAACGAGCAAAGTATATTATTTGCGCACTTTCCGGGAGGAGTCCGGTCTATTATTCGTAAGGATTTTTTCGCTCTTTTAAAGACTTTTTCTTTTATGCATTTATCTAAAACGTTCTTTGCTCTCGTTTTGTGTACCACGACGATTATTTCTGGCCACGCATTCGCTTTTAACATGCCATCAGAATTGACCACTTTAAATAATCAGAGCCTGACCCAGAAAATATCTGTACCGTCGACAGAAAATATAAAATCAAAAATTCTCGATCAATATTCTCGCTGGAAAGGAACACACTATCATTTTGGTGGCTCATCTCATCGTGGCATCGACTGTTCCGCGCTGATGCAGGCTGTTTTTCAAGGTTCGATGAACATGAGTCTGCCACGCACTACCGGCGAGCAAATTAATCATGGTTTTCGTATTGCTCAGAATGAACTGAAGCCTGGCGATCTGGTGTTTTTCAAAACCTCAAGAGCAACACGCCATGTCGGCGTCTATGTGGGAAATAATGAATTTATCCATGCGTCGAAAATAAAAGGGGTCACAGTTTCAAGCCTTGCCAATAATTACTGGCAAGCTCATTACGAAACTGCTCGTCGTATTACCGAAAACACCTAAAGAAAACCCCGGTGATGTCAGCACATCACCGGGGGTTTTTCACCTCTTACGTCAACAGGCGTATCACTTCCGCCATTCCTCTGCTGAGAATTTTGTCCGGGCGCATCACAAACGCCAGCTGGCGATGCAGAACGGGCACCAGCGAATGAACCTCTAATCCTTCGCTGTCGAATACATTCTCAACCGCCATCTTCGGCACAATACTCACCCCAAGTCCGGCCCTCACCAGCCGTTTTATCGCCTCAATACTGCCCGATTCCATCACTGGCGATATCGTCAGACCGCTGGCAGAAAACCAGCTGTCGATGAGCAAACGCGTTCCGCTGCCTTCTTCGAAGGCGATCCACGGCAAGGCATACAGGCCGTCAGCCGAAATCGGCATCGCCCCCTTTCCCGAGCGGCAGATAAACACAAATTCCTCTTCCCGGCAGCGGTTAACTACAAGTTGACGACTGCTGACTGGCTGCGTGACCAATCCCAGATCAAGGCGATTCTCTTCCACCGCCCGCACAATATCGACCGTGTTTCCCGTTGTAACGCCAACCTGCAGCGAAGGGTAGGTTTCACGCAGGTATTGCAATGCGGGCGGCAACAGATGAATACACGCCGTCGCGCCGGTGCCAATTCGCACCTGGCCGCTCACGTCCTGCGAAACCTCACTCACCGCACGAACGGCATCATCAACGGCCTGCGAGATTCTCTCGCTGTGAGCAAGTAATGCGAGGCCCGCAGCAGTTGCCGTCACGCCGCGCCCGGTCCTTTCAACCAGCCGGGCACGCAGTGATTGTTCAAGCTGTCGGATTTGCAGACTCACCGCAGGCTGCGACAGGCCCAGCGCATCAGCGGCGGCGGAAAAACTTCCGCGCCCGACAACCAGGCGAAACGTGGCTAAGTGACTCAGATTGAGAGACGTCATCTCTAAGTTTTTCTCATACGCTGCATCAGGTTACGCCCCTACCACCTTAGGAATGAGCGGCATAGGCTGGATACCTTTGTAATAACATTGAGATAAAACAATGACCAGCGATTATCTGACGCCTACCCGCCGAGTGACGACCTGCGCCGGGCTGAGCCAGCTTATTAACTGGGGCATATCCTTTTATATGCCAGGCACCTTTGCCCACGCCATCATGCTTACCACTGGCTGGGCGCCCTCTTTTATATACGGTGGTTTAACGCTGGCGATGCTCATCATGGCGGCTGCTTCCCCTTTCACCGCCAGGCTGCTCGCGCTGTTTGGCGGTCAGCGATTGGTGATGACTGGCACGCTGCTGATTGCCTTCGGGTGTTTTATGCTCTCGCTTTCTACGACCAAAATAATATGGATAGCGGGCTGGAGCGTTATCGGGATTGGGATGCGTTTGTCGCTGTATGACGCACTGTTCGCTGTATTGGTCGGCCTTTACGGGCCGGCTGCGCGTCAGGTGATTTCTCAGGTTGCGCTGTTTGGCGGTCTGGCCTCGGTCGTGTTCTGGCCGCTGGGAACCCTGTTGCTGGAATGGGTCTCCTGGCAAACGGCCCTGTTTATCTATGGCTGCGCAGGACTGCTCAACGCGAGTTTATTGCGGGCAATCCCCAATCGCCAGTCATCGAGAAAGACTCAGGCGCACTCTGTTTCTCAGTGCTCTACGGCCCGCTTACCCGCCATCCTCTATGCCCTGTTTATCGCGCTAATGACTTTTGTCTCGAATGGAACATCAACGCATTTACCGGAGCTTATCGCCAACTTCGGCCTTCCTGTCAGTGTGGGAATGCTGTGGGGCATAGGCCAGACGGGCGCGCGGCTGCTCGATGTGATCTCTGGGCAGCGCCTGACGCCCGCACGCCTGGCCGTCATTACATCGTTACTGATCCCGCTGTGTTTTCTGCTCGCGTTGACCGCCAACGTTGCACCTGCCGCTATTGCGGGGTTTGCCCTCGGATACGGCGCGGTCAACGGGTTGATGACCGTGGTGAAAGCCACCCTGCCACTGCAACTCTTCAACCCGGAACAGTACGCCGAACGCACCGGTTTGCTGCTGATCCCGGGCCAGCTGCTTGCAGCCATATCCCCTTTTGCCTGGGCCTGGCTTGGCAGTCATGCAGGCGTAGACGGTACGCTGTGGTTTTCGTTGTCACTCGGAGTGGTAATAGCCATTCTTGCGCTGGCGCTGGCGAAATGCGTCCGGTTACGTGGGCAATTTTCCGAACGGTTATCCAGTAATCCATGAAACGACCGCACCGTTTCATTTTCTCAGGAAGGCAGTACGCACTTTGCATTTTTTCCATCATTAAGATGCTGGACTGATCTCCCGTTCTTTTTATACTGCGCCACAGACGGCAAAGGAGAGAATGACGATGAATCTTCCCAACGCATTAGGGGTAAATACAGTAAAAACAGCGCGTCAGATTAAAGTGAGCTACGTCAGAAAACGCCATCAGGATCCCAAAACGGGACGCACGCGTCATTACAGTCGTCATCCAAGTCTGGTGCTCAGCGGTAACTGGCTTGAAAAGGCTGGATTCCCCACGGGGGTGAGTGTTTCCGTGAGCGTGCAGCATGGACAACTGATTCTGAAGCCACTGTATTCAGCTGTTACGCTTCCCATTGAGACTTAAAGCATGTCATTTTTTGTTGAAGTTTCAGGCCCACTGTCAGCACAGTTTTTACTGCGAGAAAGCTGCTGTTCTATTGCCGGACGAACAGGTTTGCGTTAACCAGAGGGGTGAAAACCCAGCTCGTTCGGTGTAGTTATCCGCCGAGAGTGGCCGTTCATGGGGCCGCAAGGAAAAACAAAGTCCTACGTTGAGTTAAGCCTGTTTTTTTAGCGGCGTAAGGTTATAGCGTGTACAAATTCAGTAAACCGAATAACATCCCTTGTTCCTGTCAATACGGCCGTCGATGTACTCTAATCATTAAACTTAACCTGCACGAATCATTTAAAAATAAACAAAATATCAATACTACGCGTTTTATTTTAATGACATTAGACATCTTTCTACCACTCAGCCATTTTGAAATGGCACTATAATCTGGAAGACCATTTTAAAAGGACATAGTGATGAAAAAAATTCTCCTCCCGCTGGCATTGATTATGACCAGCAACGTTGCATTTGCGCAGCAAATTTCTGATAAACATGCTGAGGATGCCTACGTATACGGCTACTCCATGGATCAGGCATACAAATTCTTTTATGAAACGGCGGTGAAAACCGATACTCCGATGAACCGTTTCCAGAACATCCGCCACCTTGCCGATGATACCTATACCGACCATCCAACAATTAATAACGATACCCTGCATCTGATGGGCTGGCTGGATGTTGCCGCTGAACCTGTGATTGTCAGTGTCCCGGACATGGACAAAGGACGTTACTGGGTGCTGCATACCATGGACATGGGGCATTACACCACGTCTATGATCGGTTCCCGTACCCGTGGTAATAAAGGCGGGCATTTCATGTTTGCCTCTAAAACGTGGAAAGGTGAAGTTCCACCGAGCGTAACGGAAGTGATCCGTGTTGATTCCGATCTCCTGAAATTGATGGGCCGCATTATGGCGACAAGCCCTGAAGATACTAAGGTCGCACTGAACTACATGGACGACTGGAATGTCAGAACACTTTCTGCCTATTTAGGTGTCCCAGGGCCTAAAGCCAAAGAGCGTACCTATCCTGATCCTGCGAAAACCAACTGGCTGCAACGTGTGAACTTCGTGCTATGTGAAGGCGATATGGCCACCTCGGATAAAAAATGGCTGGATCAGTACAAAGACGTAGGTCTTGCGCCATGTAAGGAGGATTTCACCACTGAGCAGATCGAAGCGGCTAAGAAAGGTGAACAATTGGGTATGGCGCATCTGACCGCGCTGGCTCCGCAAATGACCAACGCAGGTAAAATGCTGGGGACTCGTGAGGAGTTACAAAATGGTCAACGCGACCTGTTTGCTGAAGGCACCTTCCTCGGTCAATGGGGATTGCCGCCAGATGAATCCGTCTATATGCAGGCAGTGAAAGGCTCCGACGGTCAGAGCATCAGCGGCGCGAACGGTAAAAAATACCGTATGCGCTTCAAAGCACCTGACGTAAGCCAGTTCTGGTCATTTACTGCTTATGCATCTGATACTAAATTGATGGCACATAACGAAATCAACCGCCATAGCCGTGGTGATCGCACCCTGAAAGCGGATGCAGACGGCATGTACACGATTGAGATGAGTGCTAAAGGTGATGCAAATAACCCTAACTGGTTGCCAATCCCTGAAAAAGATACTTACGTCGTTCTGCGTATGTATGGACCAAGCAAAGACGTTCAGGCAGGCAAGTACACCTTCCCGACGGTTGACGTTGTGAAGTAATGCTTTCGTTATGGTCAGATAGCCACGGAAAACAGGCTATCTGACCTATTAAAATTTAGAGCGTGAATAAAATCCCTGTTTTGCTTTAATGATTGCAAGATACATTGCATTCGTAAGCGTCATCCCGGCACTGTCTGGCGGATCCTGACCACCCCGATGCCAAAGACGTCGGGGTCCATAAAGGCCAGTACTATCTGACCCGCGCTCGCAATTTTACTTCACTTCAACTGGTGTCGGTACGGTATAAGAACCATTAATGACTGACTCACCAGGGCGATAAATACGCATTCCCAGATACCAGTTATCCCCAGGCGTCGGGAGCCAGTTTTTCTGCGTACCACAGACCTTTTCAGGGCCATAGTAAATAGTGAATTTACCATCTGGATCGAATTTAATGGTCCGGTTATTCAGAATAGAATTCTCATCGTGCAGATATTTATCCGCACCATACATCGTGAAGGAGAAGAAACCGCCCTTGTTAAA
The DNA here is from genome assembly GCF_024764835.1 of Scandinavium hiltneri. Lineage (GTDB taxonomy): Bacteria > Pseudomonadota > Gammaproteobacteria > Enterobacterales > Enterobacteriaceae > Scandinavium > Scandinavium hiltneri. The sequence goes on from NZ_JALIGE010000067.1 coordinate 120,106, forward strand.
GTCTGGTTTGCTATAGGTGGCTTTGTAGCATTTATCACCGCTCAGGCCAAAGTCACGGTAGAGATAAACAGCATCTTTTGCCGGAAGCAAACCGAGTGCGACAGAGGCGCTCAGACGCAGCATCTTCGGATCAATTTTACCCCGTGCACCAGCTGTGTCGTTGAAGTTAGGCAATTTCGCTGCCTCGGCCTGATATTGTTTACGTAATGTCATCAGGCTGTCCTTATCCCAGTCAACAGGCGTATAAGACTTAACTTTGGTGCCTGCAGGCCATTTTACGGATATTTCATCCTGTAACTTATGGACATAGTCAATATCCTGCGGATCGCCAGGATTCACCTGAGTGCGCACCACGATCGCCGCAAACTCGGTTTTTGATTTTATCTCAAAAGTACCAGGGCCATAAAAAACCTGATCAGTGAAGTCATCATTCTGCATGATCATTGCTGACTGGTAGCGACCATCTTTTGATCTTGGCAGCGTTACCGTCGTACCATTCGGAACATAGTAGACACCAAAGGAGTAAATAGTATCACGGTTCATGGTCACTGCAGGTTGCTTATCCAGTGGCATCAGTGTGCGGTCATGACGGAATTTATTGCTTCCAACGTCGTTAACAACATTCTGATAAGAAAGGTCAACTTCGGCACGGGCATAGTTTTCTGGGGTAACCGTTTGAGCTGCGTATGCTGAAGAGCCCATTATCATGGTCGTCATCAGTATGGCATTTACTTTTTTCATTTATTACCTCTGGTATAAATTAATAACATGCTTTCATGTTAATTGAACTGAAGGTTCATGGTGGTCAGTCCATTAATTGTACTGACCTTATTAGATCAAAGTCCCGGCCTTACGACCAGGGCTTTGTCAGCTGTGTGAGATACCCCCCGAGATGTATCTCTTGTTGAAACGATCAATGCTGGCTGACAACAGGATGATTTTTTTGCATATCTTTTGAGTATGTCAGAATATCATCAACTGAGGTTGGCAAATATGCGCGCATTAATGCATTCCAGTTTTTCGTTGTCTGGAAGTTGTTAATCGCATTATCACCGCAGTTAAAGTGAAGCGTATAGCTGCCATCTTTATTCGGTTTTGCATGATGCGAATTAATCACGAAGTGATCCGTTTTCACCCATCCTTCAGAGTTATACACTGTCAGTGACCAGTAACCGTTCTTATCATACTGAACCGGCAGTGGCTTAATCGTCGTTGAACTACACTGTGCATTTTTTGCGCCATCATCAGCCGGTGCAACAACCCAATAAAAAGCATGCTTTGCAGGCAATCCACCCCAGCCACCAATATTAACTAACTGATACTGTGGAGTGATGATTTTATCGCCTTTGGAGACAAATCCTTTATAGATAACAGCTTCTTTCGGGCCACGGCGAACAATTTCAGCACGCAGTTTATTGAAGGAATCAACATCGTATTTCACGTCACTTTTATAGGGTTCAGGCGTTCCGCCAAAACTTACTTTCACCATGTCCTGTCGCTTATTCAGCTCTGCTATTCCTTTTTCATCCAGACTTCTGGGCTGAGTGCGCATGAAGAGATAAACAAAACGACCGTGTGTTAAGTCCGACTGTTTAACGGTGACGGTTTGCCCTGGATAGACAACGGCAATAGTGAAGTGGTCTTCATCAAAAACATGTACACTTTGATACAGGTCATAAGGTGGAACGGTAATCGTAATTCCGCCTTTGGTATCAAAAACACCGTAAGAATAAATAAGGTCAAAGTTAGAACGTATGACCGTTTGATTCTTCAGATCAATACCTTTTCTTTCATGACGGAATTTATTGCCGCCAGAAGTCAGTGTCTCCGCAGCAAAATACTTGGCGGTCTCAGCACGGATAAGATTATCCATAGTGACTTTGACACCATTTTCATTCGAAAACGAAGGGTTTGCTGATGTGACCTGACCATCAGTCTGAACGCCAGTATCCATGGCCAGCACTGAGGCACTTGTCAACAAAGTAGCTGCTATGGCCAAATGTCGTATAACTTTTTTCATGATTTTCTCTTCATGTTCAGGAAAGGCTGGGAGTTACCAGCCTCTCTATTATTAATATAATTATTTCACTGCTTTAGGTTCAGGAAGCTTGTACTTGTTATTCTGAATATCTTCGTCAGGGAAATAGACTCGCAGCGCGAGCGTCCAGTTATCTGTTGGCGCAATAAGCAGGTTTTCAGCATCCTTACCACACGTTTCCGGCGTACCGTAATGCATGGTAAATGACTTGCCATCCGGATTAAGTTTCAGCTCTTTATTCGAAAGGCTGGAACCTTTTTCGGTATGAAGGTAGAGGTCATCCCCATAAATCGTCATGGAATAGAACCCAAGATCGGCTTTTGCCAGCCCCGGTACAGGATAGGTGGCGGTATAGCAGGTATTTTTAGCGACCTTATAGGTATTGAAGGAGTACCAGGCATCCTTATCAGGGAGCAGGCCTGTGGCGACCGCCGCACCAATGTTTACATCTTCCTGTGGATAGGCGCCACGTGCTCCCGACGTCTTACTGACTCCCCGTTTATTGGCGATCTCGCGATAATGTGTCTGGAGTTTTTTCAGCTCTTCTTTGTTCCAGTCAATCATTTTGAAGGCTTTTGGCGTATAGCCTTCCGGGAAGGTCACATGATATTCATCCTGAATTTTATGTGCTTTTTTAATGTCTTCCGGATCGTTAGGGTTAACCTGAGTACGGATATTCAGCACAAGAAAATTCGTAGCCTTATCCGGGTCAATTTTGTAATCTCCAGCACCATAGTAAACATGCTCAGTGGTGTGGTCGTGATCCATAACATGCAGTGAAATATATCGACCGTCGCCTTTCGGTACATGGACGGTTGCCCCATGCGAAGCATCAATGATGGCGAAGGAGTATAGCGTGTCCCTGTTCATCAACACAGCCGGCTGCTTATCAATTTCCATCGGCATGCGGTGATGATAGAAAGTGTTCGTCGCCCCATGTTTGACTTCTTCATTCATCGCCATATCCAGCGCAGCGAAAGCATAATTCTCTGGAGTCACACTGACATTTGTTTTGCCCGGAAGGGTGGTTTCAAACTGACGCACCTGTTCAATAGTCTGAGCGTCAGCAGCCCATACGTTACTGACAAATAGCGCCAATGCACTTATACAGAGTACCTTTTTCATAACATCTCCTGTGTTTGTAGAACTGATGGTGAAGAGGATTGCCTCGAATTCGTGATCACGACTGTTTTATCTGCTTCACCGAAAATACCGCCATTCAGAGGTGGCAGCGCGCAAGGATGCCAAAATGTAAAGCGTGCTGTTTTCATGGTTGCACGCTGGCGGATAATCCCTCTGATCACTCGAAATCTCCCGGGATAACGAATATCCGATGCTCCATAAGCCGCATCAGACCACTGAGCCAGGGCTGCATGTTGCGCTTTACCAGTCAGATATTTCAATCGCCAGTACTGGTAGTGACGCCTGCTTTGGCTGTTTTTTACCCCGACGACCATAAGGTGTAAGCAAAGCCATAAAAACTGTATTTTGGGTGAGGTTTTGATCCACTGAACGCTGGCCTGCCCAGCTTTACGCAGTAACTGCCTCATTCGCCGATGAAAAATTACGACTACGCCAACGATGGCCACAGCAAAACATATCCAGCGCCATGTTTTGTCTGGCAATAACGCCAGTTTTTCCATCAACGTCAGTTGGATCGCTGGTTTCACCGTATTCGCCACGGCACTTTTGAGTATTACCCCATCCAGCTTTGACGTCCGAAATTCCGATGTATCCGTGTCATACCAGCGAATATTTACCGCCTTCAGAGGGATCGTGCCTGCGTGTTGCGCTGAGTAGTACCAGTGCTCTGTCCGCGTACCGCCAATAAATTCATCGTAGTTTATAATGTCGGTCGCTTCCGATTGGTGCTCCGCAACCTGGCTTTCGGGGGGTATCGTTGGGATCAACTTTCCCTGAATTCCCTGCGCTTCAATCAGAATACGGCGCTCGATGAGTTGCCCGCTTTTCAGCGTTAAACCTTTCAGTGCGTCAGCATCAAGCTCCTGCTCCTGTTTATCTCCCGCCAACAAATAAAACGACTGAGTGACTTTCACATCGGTGGCTGGAAGAAATTGTGCGATATCTCCGGCGCCTGGCGGCATAGCGACATCTACCGATATCGGAGCAAATGCCAGTATTGGTGAGGATTTCTGCTCGGGGTAAACCGTGACAGATGTTTGATTCAGTCTCAACGCCCCTTCAGAAAGCGGCGTCAGCAGATAGTTTTGTGTTGCCCCGCGTTGCGTAAAACTACCGTGAGAACGTTCAATTGAAGGCGAGAGCATAAACATCGATACAATCGTTGCCCCCGGCATATCCCAATCCGGGAACTGCGGGAACCAGTTGACCTTTTCTGGCATCCAGACGGTGGCGGTCATCTGGACACTCTGTTTCGGTACCAATGTTTTGGGCGGTGCAATATGCGGATCCCGGACGCTGCTTAAACTGACATTGGCCTGCCAGTCTTCGTTACTGGCACTGACAAATGCGGAAAAAGTACAAAGACAGCTCAGGATAATGATTTTTTTTAACATCGCTATTCCCCCTGAGACTGTAGAATAAACAGAGACTTGAGCATCTCCTTTGGTGAGGTATCGACATTACTCATCCAGTTATTCAGCTCGCTGTCATTCATGTTTTTAGCCGAACGTGGCGACTCGTTTTTTGTTTTTGCATGCTGCTGTTCTATCTTCAGGAAACTGAAGTCAGTGTGATTATCCGCCCGCTGCCGCTTTCCTTGTTTTTTCTGTGTCTCTTCCAGGATGGCTTTGACCGTTGCCGCATTGGTTTTGGCCGCCAGCAACGTCGGGTCGCACTGGAGTGCCTGTGCATAGTAGTGAAGTGCGGCCTGGTACTGCTGCAACTGTGCCAGACTGTTCGCGAGATAGAAATTCCCCTCAGCACTGTCAACATTATGAAAAGCCGCAGCGGCGTTTTGATACTCTTTCGCCAGATAATACGCACGTCCCTTACGGTAGCTATCAGTATACAGAGTGGCGGCTGCCGGATAATCCTTATTATTCATCGCTTTTTGCCCAAGCTGATCGGGTGTCCACCACAGGTGGTTCCAATCAGCTTTTGCCTGGGGTGCCCAAAAAGTGGTACTCAGCAACAGCGGGAAAAGAACCGCCGCCACGGAGAGACGGCGAAACAGCATGACCGCCAGCGGCAACATCAGCAATACCAGCCAGTAGCCCGAATCCTGCCAGCGCCAGCGATTGCTTTCATTTTGTGATTGTCGGACGGAATTGCGGATATGGTCGGTAAGCCAATTGAGATCCTGATCATCTGTGGTCATGCTCAACACCGGAATCCCGGCCTGCTTCAGTGCATCAAATGCGGCAATCGGAACCTGCGTGGTTCCAGGACTGAATGTGTTATACGGCGCGAATCGCAATGCACCACCCGCTTTTGTCCCAACCACAAGTACCTCAAGAGCCGGAAAATGGGTGTAAAAAGCCCGTAAAGCGGCATCATCCAGAGATGATAAGGTATCGGTCACGACCACAATATTAACCGGCTGTCCGTTATTTTTGCTGCTCTCATCGGCGAGCGCCAACGCTGCACGCAGCGCCGATTCAGGACGTGGCGTGACGGGCATCAGATCAGGTTCCAGCGGTGGCATAAACAGATTAAAAAACTCATTGTTTTGCGTCAGAGGGATCACCAGATGTGCGGTATTCGCCCATGCGATCACACCAAACGAGGATTGCGGCAGACGCTGACGAAGTGCGTCGATTTTCGCTTTTGCGGCACGGTTTCGATTAGGCACGACGTCCCCGGCATACATGGACGTCCCGTTAGCAAATACCACCATTACAGCCGCTTTTTCCCGTAGCCCTTCCGGGATCTGTTTGTGCCAGCTGGGGCCAGCCATTGCGATTAGCCCGACCGTGAGTAACAGCCAAAGTATATTCAACCGGTTCAATAACCGCTGCCCACGATGTTGGTGCACTAGCGCACCCGCCAGTTTTGGGTCGATAACGCTGAACCACTCGGAATCTCTGCTCTGTCGACGATGCGCTATCAGGGCCGCGATGACCAAAACCACGATACCTGCCAGCCACCAGGGGCGCAGGAAATGCAGGTCACTCATTTTTTCGCCCTCCCCGACCATAGACAGAATGTCATCACTCCAAATCCGACAAGGGCGACGCCTAACGGCCACATGAACAGTGGCTGTCGGTAAGACCAACCCGTTTTTTTCATTTTTCGTGGCGTCAGTTGATTAATGGCCTGGTATACTTCCTGAAGTGAATCTTCGCTACCATTCACTTCATGGTATGTTCCCCCCGTTTCGCGGGCGATCTTTTGTAGCAACGGCAAGTTGATACTCTCCTGATTCCCCCCCGCCAGAGCGATGGTATGAATGATCATGTGCTCGCGTCGAGCCAGGCGTAATGCCACATCAGGGGGAAGTGTGGACGCGGTGTCCTTCCCGTCAGTCAGCAGAACGACCATTCTTTCGTTATCCGTTGATTCATCACCTTCAGAAGCAAGACTGTTATACATTTTGATAGTGCTACCGATGGCGTCACCGATACTGGTTTGTGGCCCTGCCATCGCCGGACGCAGGTCATTTACACGCTGCAAAAGAACGTGATGATCGGCACTCAACGGTGCGAAGGGATAGGCTTTACTGCCAAACACTATCAGCCCGATATTGTCCTCTTTCCTGTCCTGGATAAATTGACGGACGGCGTTCTGCATTGCCACGGACCGACTAATGAGTTTTCCGTGGCTTCCCTGCATATCTTCTGTTGCCATTGACCCTGAGACATCCAGCACCAGTACAATGTCACGAGCGGACACCTCTTCTGACGCCGGTGGCATTATCCACTGGGGGCGTGTAGCGGCACAGACCAGACAAAACCAACTCAATGACCAAAGCAGTAACATCCAACGCCTTTCCCCGGGCGTTGTGCGGCTTATCGTCGGCGCATCAACCAGTAAATATGGGAGATTAGGCACTCTCACACTGTAGTGGTGAGATGTTGGGGGTTTTGGCAAATAACGTAGCAACAGAGGTAATGGCAATAGTACCCACAACCAAAGCCACTGAAACTCAAGATGCTGGAGATGATGGACCACAGATTCAAACATCGGGTAATTCCTTTAACCAGCGCTGAATAGCACCAGCAAGCTGTACGTTCTCAGCATCAGGTAACATTCCTCCACGACGATAATGATTCTTTACCATTGCCCTATGAACGCTATCGGGAAGCTCAGGCAGCTGTGCCAGTAGCTGCTGTTCATTGAAGGCGGACAACTGTTCTGCGGGCAGATAAAGCCGCAGAACACGTTTGATAAGGACAAACCAGTCGTCGGCGCGCGCACTCTGTTTAGCGGCAATGGCCAGTGCGTGAGCCTCACGCCGCCAGAGTCTCCGCTGGTATCTGCGATACCGGACCATACATACAGTGACAATGGTCAGCACGATGACGACCAGCAATAGCTTCCACGCAAGAGTGTCAGGAAACAGGCTGACTGCCGAGGGGAGCTTCAGTTCAACCAGATCAGGGAGGTCCACCCCGGAAAAGGTATTCATTTGTGGATGACTCATCTTACTGTTCCCTCCGCAGAAGCAGCGCTTCCTGGAGCTGAATATCCGAAGCCTGCCATGTCGTGATGGGACGTGATGCAATACCTGATTCGGTCAGACGAGATTGTAAAGAAGTGAAATTCTGCTCGGCACGTTCGGCAATCTGTTGACGCTGCAGGTGCGAAGAGAACTGGAGCTCTGTGACCAGTCCGCCCCAGGTTGATAAGAATTCACCGCGTGTCGGCCAGGCATTGATGATCCCGTCATAGACCGGCAATACCAGACATTGCGTTCGTGCCGCAGTTTCAGTCATGAGCTGCCAGGCCGGTTCGCTGACGTGATTGAAATCGCTGATCATCGCCACCAGGGCATTGGTTGAAATCTGGCGGCGTAGATGCTGAATGGCAATGAGAAACTCACTATCGGCGCGAGTCTCTTTCACATCGGCGGACAACATTTGATTCGCCTGAACCAACGACGCAAATAAGCGGATTAAATGACCACGGTGATGACGCGGAGAAAATACCTCAACCTGCTGCTCTGTCACAATAATCAAGCCGTAAGGCTGTTTTTTATGATGTGACATCCACAATAGCTGTGCTGCGGTGCGCACGGCAAGCACAGATTTTAATTGGCATTGGGTGCCAAAAAACATGTCAGCGGTTTGATCGACAACCACAAAAAATGGTCGCTCACGTTCTTCATTAAACACCCTAATAAACGGAACACCGCGCATACGTGCGGTCACGTTCCAGTCGATATCCCGGACATCATCGCCCTGCTGATAGTGGCGAATCTGATCAAATGCGCCACCACGACCATTAATACGTGAAGGCCGATTTCCCTGCAGCAAAGAGGACGAGACACGGCTAAATGAACTGGCCATCTGACGAGTAGACGCTTCATAGCTCACCAGCTCTTCAAGTGTAACGTAGACTCCTTCCTGTGCACCCATGGCGTTATCCTGTAACAGTCAACTGTAAAATCCGGGCGATCGCGTTCTCAACTTTGACGCCCGCCGCCGCGGCCTGGAAGGACAAGACAATGCGATGACGTAAAACGTCATAGGCAATGGCCTGTACATCTGAGGGATCAACGTAATCCCGTCCAGCCAGCCAGGCATGCGCTCGAGCGGCGCGTTCAAGACCCAGCGTCGCGCGAGGACTCCCCCCGATACTGACCCATTGTGCAAGCTCTTCATCATATTTCGCCGGATGACGACTGGCATGAATAATACCGACGATATAATCCTTAATCACATCACTCACATGGATATCTGCCACTTCTCGCCATGCCTGATAGATCGTCTCTTTATTCAGTTTGTCGCTATCTTCAATCACCGCGCTGCTTATTGCCGTCTCGCTATAACGACGTTGCTGCTCGCTACGCACTAGATCGAGAATGCGTTTTTCGCTTTCTGCTGATGGGTAATCAACTTCAACTTTCATCAGGAAGCGATCCAGCTGGGCTTCGGGAAGATTATACGTCCCTTCCTGTTCTACCGGGTTTTGCGTCGCCAGTGCCATAAAGAGTTTAGGCAAGGCGTAAGTCTTACCGGCGACTGTGATCTGCCGTTCTTCCATCGCTTCCAGCAATGCTGACTGAACCTTAGCGGGTGCACGGTTAATTTCATCAACCAGTACCAGGTTGCCAAATACCGGACCTTCGCGGAACTGGAAGGCGTCCTCTACGGAATGTGTCTCGGGCACATAAATCTCCGAACCCGTAATATCGGCAGGCAACAAATCTGGCGTGAACTGGATCCGGCGAAAGGTAGCATCGAGATTTTCAGCAAGACTGCGGATGGCTCGCGTTTTCGCAAGACCCGGCATTCCTTCCAGCAATAAGTTAGCATCGCACAACAGGCAGATGATAATGCTGCGCACCACCTTTTCCTGGCCGATAATTGCACGTCCCATTTTCTCTTCAAGGGCAAGTACGTGTGCAAGGGTATTCATCGTTTACCAACTCCTGGCGCAATCGGAACGCCTGAAAGCAAACCACCCTGACTGGCAGGGTGGTTTGTATTGACTTACAAATTACTTATCAACGCGCTCGATATCGCCTAGCGTCCAGCTCTTATTAAAGAAGGCTTCGGTTGGCGCGTAGAAACGGAAGTAAGTAAACCAGCCATCGCCTGGCTTAGTCTGGATCCAGTTTTGTTCAAAGCCTTTGACAGGTTTTGGACCGTAGTAGATGTCTACAGAACCATCAGCGTTAGTTTTGAGACCCTGCTTGGTAGAACCAATATCCGGGGAGTTCTCATCATTAACGACCATCTGACGTTCTTTTTCATCATAGACCGTGGTTGACCAGAACTGTTTAGCCGGCACATTCGCAGGTACATGCAGCTTATAGGTGTGTTCACCGGTCAGCCAGTTACCGTCTTTGTCCTGGTAGGTCACGATATAACGCTGGCCCACGCCTGGGGTTTGCGTCAGCATTGCTTTTGAAATGGTGACCGCTTCATAGAACCAGGAGGCACGTTCATCGAACTGATCCCAGTTTTCTGCACGCTGATTAGTCGCAACGGTAATGGCATGTTTCCAGTGCGTACCTTCCCAGAAGGCCGGTTCAAAACGCTTACCATAGTTGTTGGATTTAGCCATTGCCTGGCCAACAACCGCAGCTTCTTCGAGGATTTTTTTCTGTGCATCGGTCGGGCTGAAAGGTTTGCCCTTTTCGATGCCGAGGAAACGTAAGTGCTCCATCATGAAGCGATCGCGTTCTTGTACCGGTTCAGACTGCACAATCTGGTTGATTGCGTTCCAGTAGTCCATTCCTTCCGGCGGTGTCTGGCTCCACGGTTCTTCGGATGCCGGAACAACATGCCACTGCTCGCCTTCTTTACCGTCTTTAAACTGCGCAGTGGTGATTTGTGGTACCAGACGTTTTACCGCTTCCGCTTTGTCTTTATCCAGCAGACGTACACCGAACAAGACATTATTGGAGGTCGAATGGATAACAAAATAGCCTTCAGGTGGTGTGATATCCGAACCTGGTGGCAGGATCAGGTATTTGCCACCCTTACCTGCATCCGGGCCAACAACACCGAGATCTTCCATCACACGCTGGTTAATATCCAGCACCATCCCCGCCATTAAGCCTTTCGGTAATGTCAGTACAATCGGACCGGTTTTCGATACGTCGGCAATGGTCATAATGTAAGGCGTGGTGTAATTAGGGGTCAGGATCCCCTGCTTCTGCTTCTGGGTAACATAAGACACCAGGTGGCCGTCTTGCACATGGCTGATGTTGTTGATCGCATTTTTCCATTCGATCAGCCCTACCGCAGGAATGCCCCACATGTATGCATCGGTCGCTCGCATGAAGTCCATCTCATTCATCAGATGGTCCATGGTCTTCGCGGTTGGATAACCGCCATCAAACTCAAGCTGGCCTACACGCGTATCCACTTTCTCTACGGTGCCAGCGAAAGCCTGGGAGGTCATGGCTAACAGCGTAAATCCGATAGCCGATGACAATGCTTTTTTAGTCAACTTCATTGTTTAATCCCTTGATCTTAAAAAATTATTTACTTCATCTCTTCGATGTCGCCAGGTACCCACGTCCCCTTCAGTGCTGCCTCTTCAGGAGCATACAGACGCAGAATCGAGAAGAATCCACGGCCCGGCGCAGTTGCCAGCCAGTTTTTCTCTTTGCCTTCTGGCGCTTTCGGGCCGATATAAATATCCGTACTGCCATCCGCATTTTCTACAGGATGATTCAGCTTACCCAGTGATGGGAAGGGCTGCCCGTTTGCCAGGCCTGATGCGTTCTCCGCTTCGTAAAGGGTGACCGACCAGAACAATTTCGCCGGAATATTTGCTGGCAGATGCAGCTTATAGGACTTATCACCATCCAGATGCTGACCATCTTTATCGTCAAAGGCCATCATGTAATACGCGCCTTTACCGGCGGTCATGCTGGTCATTCCCGGACTGATGGAGAAATAGTTGGTGAAGAACCAGGTACGGGCATCAATATCAAGGAAACCGCCCTGCTTTGCTTTCCAGGAAAGGTCTGCGGGCTGATTAGGCCAGTGCGATGTCATATTGTTCACCGGATTCAGCCAACGGCGATCTTTATAGACATGGAAATCAACACCATTGAGGCTATCCTGGAAGCTGATGGCGCGGCTGGTCTTGTAGGCCATTTTCGCGGCATTATCCATGATGTCATGATCGCGGGCTGAGGGCTTAAATGGTTGGCCCTGAACGATACCCAGACCTGCCAGTGTGCCGAGAGAATCGGGAGTGGCAAGATGGGTACCCTCTTCATCCACAATCCGCTTCAGCTGTTCGAACGCTGTAAAATTGTTACGTGGAAGCATGTTCAGGTCGTGCTCAGAGGCATCAGGGAACTGCATTTTCTTCGCGTCAGCTTTATGTCCAAGCGGATAAAAGACGGATTGTTTCAACAGCTTTACCGCCGGTGAGGTGTCGTTCAGGTCTTTATAGAATGCACGCAGGAAAACGAAGATATTGTTAGTCGTTGAACGGTATACATAGTAACCCTTCGGTACTTCTTTATTATAACCCGGCGGCAGGATCAGGAACTTACCGCCTTTGCCGCCATCGGGTCCTGGCAAACCGACGTCACCCTGGAATTCCATACCGTCCACCGGCATTGGGCGCTGCCAGAAGTCCAGTAGAATCCCCTGTAATCCCGGCGGGGCTTCAAATACTAACGGCCCGGTTTTCGCCAGATTTTCAAACATGACGCCGTAGATCAGGTCTGAGTTAGGCGTGGTGATTTTGGTTTTTGCATCAAGGCGTTTTGTCCACACAGGCATAATGTTATACCCCGTGCCAAACGCCTGTTCAGCACCATCGCGCATCCCCGCGGTGTTTAACAACGGCATTGCCCACAAATAAGCTTGGGAAGCGCGCTGGAAAGTCAGCTCCTGCATCAGAGTATCTGCGGTGGATACGGTCGGGCGATTCTTTTCCATCGGCAAATTCGCCAGATCCTGAAAGCGATCGGCCTGCGCTGCGGTTGAACAAAGCGCAAGGGCGATAAGACCGGCACAAGTAGTGAACCTAAAACGTGACGCCATAGTTATCTCTCCTGGAGTGATACAGGTGCTGGCAATGAACAAAGTATATAAAATCGCTACGCCGACGATGGACATGTGATTTATTTACTTTCTAAAAAAAATCATCAACTTAAAGAATAGAATATATTGTTGAGAATACAACAACAGACATCCCGTTTGTCGAGGCGAGGCGCGTTGTAACCATCATGACGCAAGCCTATCTTTAAGGCCCTTAGCCTAAAGAATTTACAGTCTTTGGCATAAATAGCGCACTTTGTTTATTTTTAAACAAATTCAATCTATTCAATAAGTTATGACGGCGTAAAGCCAAATCGGCATTTTATAGGAAACCGTCAAAAATAAAAGTCCACACAACGACTTTTTTCACACGTGATGCGTTAAATAAAAATATCATGTTGATTGAAAACCAAGAGGCGCTATCGCTATAATAAAAAGTTAAAAACATCAAGGGGGTCGCGATGGACATTTCATTTGGGAAAATTCATGATTGGTATCTCCAGTTAAATCTGACATTGCATGTTGATAAAGTAAATAACAAATCAAATGTGTGCTTTTATAAAAAAGGAGAGGAGGTAAAATTATCTCCAGAACAAATTTACTTTGTTGATAAAGGTGCGCTTTCTTTTGGGTTTAAAGGTGACGAACGTGTCATAGGTAATATTGTCGAGCATATGCCACTGGGCCTGATAGAGCGATTTTGTCCCCTTGTCGAACTCCATTATCATTGCGCCAGTGATGTCACTATCAGCAGCATATCCCATCAGGATTTTGATGAGATTTTCTTTGAAACATCGAAAGAACAGATGAAAGAACTCACTACCATCCTAATCTATATGTTGGTTTTTATGTTTGATATTCATGTGGAAAGGCGAAGTGAGTCCGGGTATCACATTATAAAATCGATGCTAACGAGATATTTATATAGAAGATTAATAAACGCCGATGAAAAGGAAGGCGTTGCATCATTTATTATTAAACGAACTAGTCTTTCAAGGAGTTATGTTTTCCGCGTTTTGGCAGAGCTAAAAAAAGGGGGTTATATTACCATTAAAAAAGGAAAATTAATATCCATTGATAAAACCCTGCCTGGTGATTATTAAATTCCAGGATAGTCCCCACATGGACTTGTTCTCATACGTAACTATATTACACTATGACTATAGCAGTGAATCTCATCTAAGCGATGAGGCGTTCAGTTAGATTCGTTCATTAAGGTCACGCGAGCATATTGTTTACTGTCAAATGCTCACTGGGAGGCACCCAGCACTGCTATTTAAATTTACCCACACAATCATGCCCCCCAACCGAGCGCACCACAGACCCTGTGATTAAAATATTAACTTTAAACATGCCAGATATAATCAATCATGCCTATTGATATTATTTCATAACAATAAAAACATTCACAGTGAATACATTCATAAATGTTCAACGGAAACCAACTGGTCATAATATGCAGTTTTCGACAAAGTGATGCTCATCAAATAGTGGTGAGAACCAAAGTGTCAAACATGCGAAAAATGTTATTTCCAGAAAGCGTATAATTACCAGTAGTAGTAATATGGCCGCTTTGCATCTGGAAAGACGGTCTTGTATTCAATGTGTAGATTTGATCATGCAACGTTAAAACCCACTAACAGCCTCAATAACTTACGCAAAGTATTTTTGCTTCGGCGACCAAAAGCATGAAAGAGTCCGCATATTGGCGGACTCTTTCAATAAGCCTCGTTAACTGGCCAAACTTTTTGGCATCAGTGCATAATGAATCGCCACGGGTTTAACAGACACCTCAGAGTCATTTAAGATGGCTTAAAGAGAGGTGCCCATGAGCGGTAAGCGTTATCCCGAAGAGTTTAAAATTGAAGCAGTCAAACAGGTTGTTGATCGCGGTTATTCTGTTGCCAGCGTTGCAACACGTCTCGATATCACCACCCACAGCCTTTACGCCTGGATAAAGAAGTACGGTCCGGATTCTTCCGCTAATAAAGAACAGTCAGATGCTCAGGCCGAGATCCGCCATCTCCAGAAAGAGCTGAAGCGGGTTACCGACGAACGGGATATACTAAAAAAAGCCGCGGCGTACTTCGCAAAGCTGTCCGACTGAGGTACGCCTTTATCCGTGACAACACCTGTTGCTGGCCTGTTCGCCTGCTCTGTCGGGTGCTGGATGTTCATCCCAGTGGTTTTTACGCCTGGCTTCAGCAGCCGCATTCACAACGCCATCAGGCAGACCTGAGACTGACAGGACAGATTAAACAGTTCTGGCTGGAATCGGGATGCGTCTATGGTTATCGCAAAATCCATTTGGATCTGCGGGACAGCGGGCAACAGTGCGGAGTGAACAGAGTCTGGCGACTTATGAAACGTGTCGGGATAAAGGCTCAGGTCGGATACCGGAGCCCGCGGGCAGGTAAAGGCGAGGCCAGTATCGTGTCGCCCAACAGGCTCCAGCGACAGTTCAATCCGGATGCTCCGGATGAGCGTTGGGTAACGGACATAACCTACATCAGGACCCACGAAGGCTGGCTGTATCTTGCCGTGGTTGTTGATCTGTTCTCACGCAAAATTATCGGCTGGTCCATGCAATCCCGGATGACAAAGGACATTGTCCTGAACGCACTGCTGATGGCTGTATGGCGGCGTAATCCCCAAAAACAGGTGCTGGTTCATTCGGATCAGGGCAGTCAGTACACAAGCCATGAGTGGCAGTCGTTCCTGAAATCACACGGCCTGGAGGGCAGCATGAGCCGTCGCGGTAACTGCCATGATAATGCGGTTGCAGAAAGCTTTTTCCAGTTGTTGAAACGCGAACGGATAAAGAAAAAGATCTACGGAACGCGGGAAGAAGCCCGCAGCGATATTTTTGATTACATCGAAATGTTTTATAACAGTAAGCGTCGGCATGGTTCTAGCGATCAGATGTCACCGACAGAATATGAAAACCAGTATTATCAACGGCTCGGAAGTGTCTAGATTATCCGTGGCGATTCAAAGGTCGCGAATATATTCGATTACGTTGAAGTGCTCTATAACTGACCAACCGCCACAGCCACTTAGTCAACATCAGTCCGGAAGTTGTCGAACAGGCCTCGTCGTGAGGACAGGAAATGTATATTGTCATGGGATACGCTCAGTTAAACCATTTAAAATTCAACATTATAAACACCCCAAATAATCTGCCCATTTCTGGAGCCAATACTTACACTCGCGATCATACTTATACAGATTGTATATTCCTTCGACACCTCCACGAGTATGTCCCAGGATGGCCTCGGCTACTTCATTAGGACATTGCAAACGTGATAATCCAGTACGAACGGTCCTCCTCAAATCATGTGGAGTCCAGCTCGGGATATCTAGCATCTGCCCTGCCTCGCGCATACGCCAGGCATTTTCAGTCAGGTACTTTTGCTGTATTGGTAACTTCGTTCGAGATGAGGGAAAGAGATAAACATCTGAATTAAGACGCAGAATTTTTAGGAAATCGATAGCCTGGGTAGACAACTGAACATAGCGTTCAACGCCTGTTTTAGTTTCACGTAGATGTATTGTTCCCTTAACGAGGTCAACATCCTTCCACGCCATATTGCAGACTTCACCGGTTCGACACCCCGTCCAGAGGGTAATACGCAGAACGTTTTTTATCGTCAGTGAGTATGCTGAACCTGGTAGCCATTTGAGGAATTTTGCCAACTCCGCTTCGCTAAGAAAGCGAGTGCCACGACCATTAGTAAGCTTAATTCGAGTCTGGCGTAAACTGGATTTGGCTAACAGGGCTGGATTAGCGAAGGCAGCATCAAAGCGCCCTAAACCAATTGCAAACTCATAAGCAAGTGATAACTCCCTCAGCACATTGCCAGCCTGTACTGTTGCGCCTCGGGCTACAATACCATTAATCAAATCTATGACATCTTTACGGGTAATCTCTGCGGCATTCTTTGTTCCTAAACTCTTTACTGCATCACCATAAAGGGTACGCCTTACCTCAGCCTGCCCTTTCTGCTTTCTGGCACCAGAGATAATCTTCCCCTCTTTCGTTTTACGATCTTCAATGCGCTCGGTCAGATACAGCTCAACCAACCCTTGAACAGTCAATTCGGGGATCTTCTTTTCTTCAGCATCTTTGGCTTGCTGCTGCTTTTCTTGTTTGAGCTCAGTTGCCGGACACCTGCCTCCCTGGCGAATAAGTTTTAGTTCGTTGAGTTTCAGACGGGCTGCAGCAAGTGATGTCTGTGGAAAATTACCGATTTTGACCTGAGTAAGTTTGCCCGTAAGAGGACTGGTGTAACGATAGAAAAAAGTCTTCATTCCAGTTGCCCCACAAGACACTCGTAAACCACGGTTTTCACCAACATCGGCTTTATCTTTGTCACCAGGTTTCATCGTTTCTATCGTATTAAATGCCAGAGGTTTCCCCTCTTGTTTTCCTGCCATAAAGACTCCGTTATCATGTTCTATGTATTCATGAACTAAAAATGTAGGTTGTGGCTATAGCTAGCCATACTTTATCAATCTACTGCTCAACAAGCTACACTTCGACCTACACTTAATTGTGGGATTGAATGAAATCTAATGAGATCATGTGAAGTAAAAAGAGAACAACAAAAGACATCAACTCGTTAAAAATAAACAGGATTACAATCAAAAACAAATGAAAACAATGGATAACCTAGACAACCACACGCCAATGATGCAGCAGTACCTGAAGCTGAAAGCTCAGCATCCGGAGATCCTGCTGTTTTACCGTATGGGCGATTTTTACGAGTTGTTTTATGACGACGCCAAACGTGCTTCGCAGCTGCTTGATATTTCTCTGACCAAACGCGGCGCTTCAGCGGGTGAGCCGATCCCGATGGCGGGCGTTCCGTATCATGCGGTCGAAAACTATCTCGCAAAGCTTGTTAATCTGGGTGAATCTGCCGCCATCTGCGAGCAGGTTGGCGATCCGGCTACCAGCAAAGGTCCCGTAGAGCGTAAAGTTGTGCGCATCGTGACACCAGGCACCATCAGCGATGAAGCGCTGCTGCAGGAGCGTCAGGATAACCTTCTGGCCGCCATCTGGCAGGACGCAAAAGGCTACGGCTTTGCCACGCTGGATATCAGCTCCGGGCGTTTTCGCCTGAGTGAACCAGCAGACCGTGAAACGATGGCCGCTGAACTGCAGCGCACCAACCCGGCCGAGCTGCTGTACGCCGAAGATTTCGCCGAAACTGCGCTGATTGAAGGCCGCCGTGGCCTTCGCCGTCGCCCGCTGTGGGAATTCGAAATTGACACTGCTCGCCAGCAGTTGAATTTGCAGTTTGGCACTCGCGACCTGGTCGGGTTTGGTGTGGAAAATGCGCCACGTGGCCTGTGTGCTGCGGGCTGTTTGCTGCAATACGTCAAAGATACGCAGCGCACATCCTTGCCGCACATTCGCTCCATCACCATGGAACGCCAGCAGGACAGCATCATTATGGATGCGGCCACCCGTCGAAATCTGGAGATTACCCAGAACCTGGCAGGGGGCATCGAAAACACACTGGCAGCGGTACTCGACCGTACCGTCACGCCGATGGGCAGCCGCATGCTGAAACGCTGGCTGCATATGCCGGTGCGCGATACGCAAGTATTGACCGAACGTCAGCAAACGTTGGGGGCACTGCAGGATCGCTGCGATGAACTGCAGCCCGTGCTGCGTCAGGTTGGCGATCTGGAACGTATTTTGGCTCGTCTGGCACTGCGTACTGCACGTCCGCGCGATCTCGCGAGAATGCGCCACGCCTTCCAGCAGCTTCCTGAACTACGCGAACAGCTTGCGAACGTCGACAGCGCGCCAGTGCAAAAACTGCGCGAAACGATGGGTGAATTTACCGAACTGCGCGAACTGCTTGAACGTGCAATCATTGATGCCCCACCGGTTCTGGTACGCGACGGCGGCGTGATTGCTCCGGGTTATAACGCCGAACTGGACGAATGGCGGGCACTGGCCGATGGCGCAACCGACTATCTCGATAAGCTTGAGATCCGCGAGCGCGAACGTCTGGGCCTGGATACCCTGAAAGTCGGCTACAACGCCGTGCACGGTTACTACATCCAGATAAGCCGTGGTCAAAGTCATATGGCGCCTATCCATTATGTTCGCCGCCAGACGCTGAAAAATGCCGAACGCTACATCATTCCAGAACTGAAAGAGTACGAAGACAAAGTTCTGACGTCGAAAGGCAAAGCCCTGGCCCTCGAAAAACAGATGTACGACGAGCTGTTCGACCTGCTGCTACCACACCTGGCAGACCTGCAACAGAGTGCTGCGGCGCTGGCTGAACTCGACGTATTGGTGAACCTGGCCGAGCGTGCATATACCCTGAATTACACCTGCCCAAACTTTACCGATAAACCGGGCATTCGCATCACCGAAGGTCGTCATCCGGTGGTCGAACAGGTACTGAATGAGCCGTTTATTGCCAACCCGCTGACGTTGTCTCCGCAACGTCGAATGCTGATCATTACCGGTCCAAACATGGGCGGTAAAAGTACCTATATGCGACAGACTGCGCTGATTGCATTGCTGGCGTACATTGGCAGCTACGTGCCAGCGCAGAAGGTGGAGATTGGCCCGATTGACCGGATATTCACTCGCGTTGGCGCGGCGGACGATTTGGCCAGTGGTCGCTCGACGTTCATGGTTGAAATGACAGAAACCGCCAATATTCTGCATAACGCCACCGAGCAAAGTCTGGTGCTGATGGATGAAATTGGACGCGGCACGTCGACCTATGACGGACTGTCGTTAGCGTGGGCGTGTGCCGAAAGCCTGGCTAATCGCATCAAAGCAATGACGCTGTTTGCCACCCATTACTTCGAGCTGACGCAACTGCCGGAGAAAATGGAAGGCGTAGCAAACGTCCATCTCGACGCACTGGAGCATGGCGACACTATCGCCTTTATGCACAGCGTGCAGGACGGTGCGGCCAGCAAGAGCTATGGCCTGGCGGTTGCCGCACTGGCTGGCGTGCCGAAAGACGTGATTAAGCGTGCGCGGCAAAAACTGCGTGAGCTGGAAAGCCTGTCTCCAGGCGCGGGGGCGACTCAGGTCGACGGCACGCAAATGTCTCTGCTTTCTGTACCGGAGGAAGCATCCCCTGCCGTTGAAGCGCTGGAGAATCTCGACCCGGATTCACTCTCCCCGCGTCAGGCGCTGGAGTGGATTTACCGCCTGAAAAGGCTGGTGTAATCCATCAAAGTGAGCAACAAAAATCAAAGCCGAAAGCACTATGCTTCGGCTTTTTTCTTAATAGCATCGCCCTTCACCTGCAAAAGGAATAACAATGAATCCCTATATCTCAGAAATCATTGATGCCCATATCGCTATCGAAAACTGTCTTGGCCAGGGGGAAGGCGACCAGGATGCGCTTCTCTCCCGCTTTAGCAGTGACTTTACGATGGTAGCACCGAGCGGCGTCAGCTTCGATTACGCCACACTGTGCAACTTTTTCCAGACACAACGTGGCTCACGTGCAGGGCTGAAAATTGTGGTCGAGAATATTGAGCTGGTGGCTGAATGGTCAGAAGGTGCTGCACTGCGTTATACCGAAAAGCAAACCCTGCCAGGGCAAGCGACTACGTCGCGCTGGTCAACGGTGATATTGCAACGTCAGGGTGAGACGATTATCTGGCGTCACCTGCATGAGACTGCGCAGGCATAGCGGGACAGAAAAGAAAAAGGCCCGTCGTAACGACGGACCTTTCTGGATAGAAACTGATTTTCTCGCGGGCTGTGTTATTCGCGGAACAGCGCTTCGATGTTCAGACCTTGTCCCTGCAGAATTTCACGCAGGCGACGCAGACCTTCTACCTGAATCTGGCGAACGCGTTCACGAGTCAGGCCAATCTCACGGCCGACATCTTCCAGCGTTGCTGCTTCATACCCCAGTAAACCGAATCGACGTGCCAGCACTTCACGCTGTTTGGCGTTCAGTTCGAACAGCCATTTGACGATGCTTTGTTTCATATCATCGTCCTGCGTGGTGTCTTCCGGACCGTTATCTTTTTCATCGGCCAGGATGTCCAGCAGCGCTTTTTCAGAATCGCCACCAAGTGGGGTGTCGACCGAGGTAATGCGCTCGTTGAGACGCAGCATACGGCTTACGTCATCAACCGGTTTGTCCAACTGCTCAGCAATCTCTTCTGCGCTCGGCTCGTGATCCAACTTGTGGGATAACTCACGCGCGGTACGCAGATAAACGTTGAGCTCTTTGACGATATGGATTGGCAGACGAATCGTACGGGTTTGGTTCATGATTGCCCGTTCAATGGTCTGACGAATCCACCAGGTTGCATAGGTCGAGAAACGGAATCCGCGCTCAGGGTCGAATTTTTCGACAGCACGAATCAACCCCAGATTGCCCTCTTCAATCAAGTCCAGCAAAGCCAGACCACGATTGCTGTAACGGCGAGCAATTTTAACCACCAGACGCAGGTTACTTTCAATCATCCGGCGGCGGGACGCTACGTCACCACGCAACGCACGTCGTGCGAAATAGACTTCTTCTTCGGCTGTTAACAGTGGAGAGTAACCAATCTCCCCAAGGTAAAGCTGAGTCGCATCCAGCACACGCTGTGTGGCCCCCTGCGATAACAGCTCTTCCTCAGCCACGTCGTTATCACTGGGTTCCTCTTCTACTAAGACTTTCTCATCGAAAGTCTCTGCTCCGTTCTCATCAAATTCCGCGTCTTCATTTAAATCATGAACTTTCAGCGTATTCTGACTCATAAGGTGGCTCCTACCCGTGATCCCTGGACGAAACACACCTCACGGTTGTTTCGCCAAATTATCGCTGCGGCAAATACTGCAGCGGGTTGACGGATTTCCCCTTGTAACGAATTTCAAAATGCAAGCGTGTTGAACTGGTTCCGGTGCTACCCATGGTAGCGATTTTCTGCCCCGCCTTCACTTCTTGTTGTTCCCGGACCAGCATTGTATCGTTATGGGCGTAGGCGCTCAGGTAATCATCGTTGTGTTTGATGATAATAAGATTACCGTAACCGCGCAGTGCGTTACCGGCATAGACGACGCGTCCATCTGCGGTCGCGACGATAGCCTGTCCTTTACTGCCTGCAATATCGATACCTTTGTTGCCGCCGTCGCCGCCACTAAAGTTTTCGATGATTTTGCCGTCAGTCGGCCAGCGCCAGGAAGAGATCGGCGAACTGGTAGACGTACTGCTTGCAGTCGGTTGGGCAGTGCTCGCAACAGGTGCCGTAACAGGCGCTGTGACCGGAGTCGCAGGCTGATTGTTAGGCAACATTTTGTTAGCACCTTGTTCACCTGAATCCTCAGAATACGTAATTGTTGGTTGAGACGCAACCACTGCGGAGGAATTTTGTGCAGGTTTTGAGACTAATCCAGGCGAGGCGGCGCTGGCCTGTTCGCTAGCCTGTGCTACGGCGTTATTCCCGGTGATTGGCTGCCCCGAAGCATTACCCACCTGCAGAACCTGGCCGACATTCAAACCGTACGGTGCAGCGACGTTATTACGCTGCGCCAGGTCGCGAAAATCGTTCCCGGTAACCCATGCAATATAGAACAGCGTGTCGCCGCGCTTCACGGTATAGGTGCTGCCACCGGCGTAGCTGCCTTTTGGAATGTCACCGTATTTGCGGTTGTAGACAGCATGACCATCCACAATCTGGACAGTTGGCTCGGCAGCGGTTGGCTGCGCCGTCGCGACCGGCTGAGCGGACTGGATCTGCGGCTGAGCAGGTGCAGTCTGAACTGGCGCGGTTTGTACCGGCTGCGGTTGTGGGGCCGTCTGAGTCGTGGTGCTCATGGACGACGGTGGCGTAATTAACATTCCGGAATCGGTACTGGACGACGCGCCGCCCACGGAACTGACCGGAGCAGGCGCATTGCTGGTCGTCGTGCATCCTGCCAGCCAAAGTGAAACCAGTGATAAAGCCGCAACGCGACTAACGGTGAATTTTGGGCTTCCCGCGCTCATTTATCCCCCAGGAATATGTTAACTGCCAGTGACTTAAAAACCGTGAAAGTCGACGTTAAATCACACAAAAAAAGTGTGCTCACCCTACGCCAAAAGGCGCGTCAAAAGAAACAAGAAAACTCCTGTATTACGCCAGCTCGCCTTTGACCAAAGGCACAAAGCGAACCGCTTCCACGGTATCGATGATAAATTCGTCTCCCCGCCGACGAACACGTTTAAGAACCTGGTGTTCCTCGCCCACGGGTAAAACGAGAATGCCGCCCTCATCCAGCTGCGACATGAGCGCTGCCGGAATTTCCTGCGGCGCAGCCGTGACAATAATGGCATCAAATGGCGCTCTTGCATGCCATCCTTGCCATCCATCGCCGTGGCGAGTTGAAACATTATGTAAATCAAGCTGCTTGAGACGACGTCGCGCATGCCATTGCAGGCTTTTGATTCGCTCAACGGAACAAACGTGGTGCACCAGATGCGCAAGGATAGCGGTCTGGTATCCAGAACCGGTGCCAATTTCCAGCACCCGTGACTCCGGCGTCAGCTCAAGCAGTTCGGTCATTCGCGCCACCATATACGGCTGCGAAATGGTTTGCCCCTGACCGATGGGCAACGCGACGTTTTCCCACGCCTTGTGTTCAAAGGCTTCATCAATAAATTTTTCGCGCGGCACCTGAGCAATGGCATCAAGCACATGCTCGTCCAGAATGCCCTGGTTTCGCAGTTGATTGAGAAGGCTTTGTACGCGTTTACTTACCATTGCACACCGACTCCTACACGTTCCAGCCAGCCGGAGACAACCTCCTGCGCGCTGTGAGCGGTCAAATCAACGTGCAGCGGCGTGACGGAAACGTAGCCTTCATCCACCGCGGCAAAATCCGTATCCGGTCCAGCGTCGCACTTATCGCCCGGCGGCCCAATCCAGTATAGGGTGTTACCGCGCGGATCTTCCTGCGGAATAACGGTATCGGCCGGATGACGACTGCCGCAGCGCGTCACGCGGATACCTTTAATCTCCGAAAGCGGAAGGTCTGGTACGTTGATATTGAGGATTCGTCCGGTGCGCAGCGGCTCACGGGCCAGTGCGCGCAGAATGGAGCACGTCACCGCCGCAGCGGTGTCGTAATGCTTATGCCCATTCAGCGAAACGGCGAGCGCAGGAAAACCGAGATGACGGCCTTCCATCGCCGCAGCCACCGTGCCGGAGTAAATTACGTCATCACCCAGGTTTGGCCCGGCGTTAATACCGGAAACGACCACATCGGGACGCGGACGCATCAGGGTATTCACGCCGAGGAAAACACAATCCGTCGGGGTGCCCATCTGCACAGAGATGTCGCCATTTTCCAGAGTGAAAGTTCGGAGAGAAGATTCCAGGGTCAGAGAATTAGACGCCCCACTGCGGTTACGATCGGGTGCAACAACCTGAACCTCGGCAAACTCACGCAAGGCCTTCGCCAGGGTTTGGATCCCCGGCGCGTAGATCCCGTCATCGTTACTCAGCAATATTCGCATAATCACCTGTTGTGTTGATAAGTTCCCTTACAACACTGGTGGCAAAACTGCCTGCCGGCAGCCAGAAACGCACCTCGACGGTGACGTCATCCCACCAGTTCCAACTCATCTGTTGCGGGTAGAGAAGCATTGCACGTCGCGCAGCCTCGACTTTTTCGCGCAGCAATAACGACTGCAGCTGCGTTTCTTCCGCCAGCGTCTGCTGTTCAAATTCCAGGGCCGCACGCTGCGTTCCCCAGTCACCGCTGCCTGGCAGCGATGCAGTAATCATGAGCTCACGACTTTCAACGCGAGACTGAAGCTCGGGCATCTCTTCATCCGTTGCCACAAACCAGCTGCCGCGTCCCGCTAATTGTAGCGCATCGCCGTCAACAACTTGATTAAAGTCCGGTTTTTTTAAACGTTCGCTCACCAGCTGATTAAACAACGCACTGCGGGCTGCAGACAACCAAAAACTGCGTTTATTACGATCTCGCACCGGCGCATCGCTCTGTGCCCAGCGCAGCGCGCCAAGCAGATTACTGCCGCCAAGACCGAAACGCTGTGCGCCAAAATAGTTCGGCACACCCTTTTCGGCAATGGCTTGCAGACGTGCTTCCGCTTCCTCGCGATTGCTGACTTCACGCAGCACCAGGGTAAATGCGTTACCCTTCAGCGCCCCGAGGCGCAGTTTGCGTTTATGGCGCGCGTACTCCAGCACCTGGCAGCCCTCCAGCTCAAACTTGCTTAAATCCGGCATCTCTTTGCCCGGCAAACGGACGCACAGCCACTGTTCGGTAACGGCGTGCTTATCCTTCTGCCCGGCAAAACTCACTTCACGGGCATGCACTTTGAGAAATTTCGCCAGCGCATCGGCCACAAAACGGGTATTGCAGCCGTTTTTCAGGATGCGGACCAGCAGCTGTTCACCTTCACCGTCTGGCGAAAAGCCCAAGTCTTCGACCACCAGAAAATCTTCCGGATTGGCTTTCAGTAACCCCTGCCCCTGCGGTTTGCCGTGCAGGTAAGTCAGCTCATTGAACATTATCATGGGCGAGCCTTGTGCAGCAGCGCCACGGCCTCGCAGGCAATACCTTCACCGCGACCGGTAAAGCCGAGCTTTTCGGTGGTGGTGGCTTTCACATTGACGTCATCCATATGGCAGCCCAGATCCTCCGCAATAAACACGCGCATTTGCGGAATGTGCGGCAGCATTTTTGGTGCCTGCACGATGATGGTCACATCGACGTTGCCGAGCGTGTAGCCTTTGGCCTGAATACGACGCCAGGCTTCACGCAGCAGCTCGCGACTGTCGGCGCCTTTAAAGGCCGGATCGGTGTCCGGGAACAGTTTGCCGATGTCACCCATCGCCGCCGCACCGAGCAGAGCGTCCGTCAACGCATGCAGCGCAACGTCGCCATCGGAGTGAGCCAGCAGGCCTTGTTCGTAAGGTACGCGCACGCCGCCAATGATAATCGGGCCAACGCCACCGAATGCATGTACGTCAAAACCGTGTCCAATTCGCATTATGCCTGCTCCTGAAATCCGCAATGAGTGAGGTAAAATTCTGCCAACGCCAGGTCTTCCGGGCGAGTCACTTTGATATTATCAGCCCGTCCGGTGACAAGCTGTGGATGGAAGCCACAATATTCCAGCGCCGATGCTTCATCAGTCACCGTCGCACCTTCGTTGAGCGCCCGTGTCAGGCAGTCAAAAAGGAGTTCGCGCGGGAAGAATTGTGGCGTCAGCGCGTGCCAGAGATCGTTTCGGTCAACGGTATGGGCAATCGCCGCAATACCTGGCTCGGCGCGCTTCATGGTATCGCGCACTGGTGCTGCCAAAATGCCACCCACGCAGCTGGTTTCGCTCAGCGCTAGCAGGTTCGCTAAATCGTCCTGATGCAAACACGGACGCGCCGCATCGTGCACCAGCACCCACTGCGCATCGCCCGCCGCTTTCAGGCCAGCCAGAACGGAATCGGCACGCTCGGTACCACCTTCAACGACGGTGATTTGTGGATGGTTAGCGAGCGGGAGCTGCTGAAAGCGGGCGTCACCGTCGCTGATGGCGATAATGACGCGTTCAATTCGCGGGTGCGCCAGCAAAGCGGCGACCGCGTGTTCGAGAATCGTTTTGTTACCGATTGAGAGATATTGCTTCGGGCATTCCGTTTGCATACGGCGGCCAAATCCGGCTGCCGGCACCACGGCGCAAACGCCCGGAAAAGTGGCTGCCATGCGGTTATCCTGGCTTGAGTTTATTGATTGTTCTGCCGCGAACCCTGATTCTGCCCTTGATTGCGTTTAGACGCATCCGGCACCAGACGATAAAATATTTCGCCCGGGCGAGTCATGCTGAGTTCGTTGCGAGCGCGTTCTTCAATAGCTTCCTGACCGCCGTTGAGATCGTCAATTTCGGCGAAAAGCTGATCGTTGCGCGCTTTAAGTTTGGCGTTTGTTGCCTGCTGAGCCGCCACGTCATCGTTGACGCGACTGTAGTCATGAAGACCATTCTTGCCGAACCACAGCGAGTACTGTAGCCAGACCAGCAATGCCAGCAACAGCAGCGTTAATTTACCCATCCTGCCCCCTGAAAAACGGCATCATCATCCCATAACTTGCCGGAGTGCTCTACCCTGGCCTGCGGACGATGCCGCATATCGCGGGGAATGTACCACATTTTGCCCATTGAGTCGTAGGCCTCAATAGAAACGAACGTACTTCTGCCCACGACTAACCCAGCAGCCACAGGAACAGCAGGCCAAAGAGCGCCGCGACTGTTATCAGTGTCACCACAATACTGTAGAGGAGTTTGCCGTTCATCAGCGAATGGAGCGCAATGCCGATAACCACGGAGACGGGCAGTAGCGCCAGGAAGAAAGGCCAGGTGTAGAGGAAGAAGAACAGCGTGTTGCTGCCGTAAAACAAAAAAGGAATACCCAGCGCCAATAGCCATGCAACAAAACCCACGACCGCGCCGGATAAAGACCAAGTGGTCTCTTCGGTTTCGGTAATCATGGGTTCTGTACGAGTAATGATAATGTTCTGGGTATTGCGCATATCAAATCCTGTTTCTTGACTAGCCGGAAAACCGGCCTGGTCTCAGGATCTGATAATATCGCCCTGTCTCAGCAGGTCTAATAATTGGTTAACCAAATTTGTTACCAATTGTTCGCCATCAAGATGAATTTCGGCCTTTTCAGGCGCTTCATAAACCGAATCAATACCGGTAAAATTGCGCAGTTCACCGGCGCGGGCTTTTTTATACAGCCCCTTCGGGTCGCGGGTTTCACACACCGACAGCGGCGTGTCGACGAACACTTCCACAAACCGCCCAGCGCCGACACTGTCGCGCACCATCTGCCTTTCAGCACGGTGCGGCGAAATAAAGGCCGTTAACACCACCAGACCCGCATCCACCATCAGGTTCGCGACTTCACCTACCCGGCGAATATTCTCTTTACGATCGTCATCGCTGAAGCCTAAATCGCTGCACAGACCGTGGCGAACGTTATCGCCATCCAGCAAATAGGTGCTCACGCCATGCTGATGCAGCGCCTCTTCCAGTGCGCCCGCTACCGTCGATTTACCCGAGCCCGAAAGCCCGGTAAACCACAGAACAACCCCACGGTGACCGTGAAGTTGTTCGCGCTGCGCTTGCGTTACAGGATGTGGGTGCCAGACGACGTTTTCGTCATGCTGCGCCATTACTTGCCTCCCAGCAGGTCGCGTGCGCCCCAGTGTGGGAAGTGTTTGCGCACCAGCGCATTCAGTTCAAGTTCAAAGGCACTAAAATCGCTGCTGCCCGCAACGGCCGTTTCCTGCTGCGGCTCGCGCACCATACCTGCACCGACGGTCACGTTAGTCAGACGGTCGATGAAGATAAGGCCGCCCGTGACCGGATTATGCTGATATTTGTCGAGCACCAGCGGTTCGTCAAAGGTGACATCCACCAGCCCGATCCCGTTCAGCGGCAGATTCGCCACCTCACGCTGGGTCAGATTGTTGATATCCACCTGATACTGAACCCGGTCGATACGCGCCCGGGTTTTCTTCCCGGCAATTTTAATTTCATAGCTCTGGCCCGGCTGGAGCGGCTGTTCAGCCATCCATACCACATCCACGCTGGCGCTCTGCACCGCAGGCAGCGTGTCATTCACGTCGACCAGCAGGTCACCACGGCTGATATCAATTTCATCCTTCAGCACCAGGGTGATGGCTTCACCCGCAGCGGCTTCCTGCAAGTCACCGTCAAAGGTCACAATCCGCGCAACGGCAGATTCCACGCCCGATGGCAGCACTTTCACGCGCTGACCAACGCTGACCGTGCCGGAGGCCAGGGTTCCCGCATAGCCACGGAAATCGAGGTTGGGTCGGTTCACGTACTGCACCGGGAAACGCAGCGGCTGGCTTTCGACAGTGCGTTTGATCTCAACGGTTTCCAGCACTTCCAGCAGCGTTGGGCCACTGTACCACGGCATATTTGCACTTTGGCTGGCAACGTTATCGCCTTCCAGGGCAGACAGCGGCACAAAACGGATATCCAGCTCACCCGGCAACTGCCCGGCAAACGTCAGATAAGCTTCACGAATTTCGTTAAACGTCTCTTCGCTGTAGTTAACGATATCCATTTTGTTGACCGCTACCACCAGATGCTTAATGCCCAGTAGCGTGGCGATAAAGCTGTGACGACGGGTCTGATCGAGCACGCCTTTGCGCGCGTCCATCAGTAGGATCGCCAGATCACAGGTGGATGCACCCGTCGCCATGTTGCGGGTGTACTGCTCGTGGCCCGGGGTGTCGGCAATGATAAATTTGCGCTTCTCGGTGGAGAAGTAACGGTACGCCACGTCGATGGTGATGCCCTGCTCACGCTCAGCCTGCAAGCCGTCCACCAATAGCGCCAGGTCGAGTTTCTCACCCTGCGTGCCGTGACGCTTACTGTCATTGTGCAGCGAAGACAGCTGATCTTCGTAAATCTGGCGGGTATCGTGCAGCAGGCGACCAATCAGGGTGCTTTTGCCGTCATCCACGCTGCCGCAGGTCAGAAAGCGCAGCAGGCTCTTGTGCTGCTGGGCGTGCAGATACGCTTCCACGCCGCCTTCATCGGCAATTTGTTGTGCAATCGTTGTGTTCATGGCGGCTCCTTAGAAATAACCCTGGCGTTTCTTCAGCTCCATGGAGCCTGCCTGGTCGCGGTCGATCATGCGACCTTGTCGTTCACTGGTCGTGGACACCAGCATCTCTTCAATAATTTCCGGTAATGTCTGCGCGTTCGATTCCACCGCGCCGGTCAGCGGCCAGCAGCCGAGGGTACGGAAACGCACCATCTGCTGTTTGATCTCTTCACCAGGCTGCAGATTAATACGATCGTCGTCGATCATCATCAGCATACCGTCGCGCTCCAGTACCGGGCGAGGAGCTGCCAGATACAGCGGAACGATTTCAATATTTTCCAGATAGATGTACTGCCAGATATCAAGCTCGGTCCAGTTGGAGAGCGGGAACACGCGGATGCTTTCGCCTTTATTAATCTGACCGTTGTAGTTATGCCACAGCTCCGGGCGCTGGTTTTTCGGGTCCCAGCGGTGGAAACGATCGCGGAAAGAGTAAATACGCTCTTTGGCGCGGGATTTCTCTTCATCACGACGGGCCCCGCCGAACGCGGCGTCAAAGCCGTATTTGTTCAGCGCCTGTTTCAGGCCTTCGGTTTTCATGATGTCTGTGTGCTTGGCGCTGCCGTGCACAAACGGGTTAATGCCCATCGCCACGCCTTCTGGGTTTTTATGCACCAGCAGTTCGCAGCCGTAGGCTTTAGCGGTCCGGTCACGGAACTCGTACATCTCACGGAATTTCCAGCCGGTATCCACGTGCAACAGCGGGAACGGCAGCGTGCCCGGATAGAAGGCTTTACGCGCCAGATGCAGCATCACACTGGAATCTTTACCGATGGAATACATCATCACCGGGTTGGAAAATTCAGCCGCCACTTCGCGGATAATGTGGATGCTTTCCGCTTCCAGCTGCCGCAAGTGAGTGAGTCGTTTATGGTCCATAACCATTCCTTATAAGGCCAGATCTAAGCCAGATTCACCACAGAAGAGTTAAACCCTTCTGAGTCTGTTGTGTGTTGAAACCAGGCGAGCTGATGATGCAGCTGCACCACCTCACCCACTACCAGCAGCGCTGGCATCGGGGCGTCTTTCGCGAGGCTTTCGAGTTGTTGTAATGTGCCGACGATCACCTGCTGATCGGCGCGCGTGCCACAGCTGATAACGGCCACCGGCGTCTGACTATCACGACCGTGCGCGATAAGCTGTTGACTGATTTCGGCGGCCTTCATGGTGCCCATGTAAATCGCCAGGGTCTGACGACTTTGCGCCAGGTGCGCCCAGTCAAACGGGGTGCTGTCAGCTTTGTAATGTCCGGTAACAAAGGTCACGCTCTGGGCATAATCGCGATGGGTCAGCGGAATACCCGCGTAGGCCGTTGCGCCTGCCGCGGCGGTCACGCCTGGCACCACCTGAAAAGGTACGCCCGCTTCTGCTGCAGCCTGTAATTCTTCGCCGCCGCGACCAAAAATGAACGGGTCACCGCCTTTCAGGCGCACCACGTTTTTGCCTGCCAGCGCGGCTTCTACCAACAGACGGTTGGTTTCATGCTGCGGCACGCTGTGGGTGCCCGCCCGTTTGCCTACGCAAATCAGCTCTGCGTCGCGGCGCACCAGCTCACGCACGCCTTCACTGACCAGGTGGTCATAAAACACCACGTCGGCCTGCTGGATAACCTGCAAACCGCGCAGCGTCAGCAAGCCCGCATCGCCCGGTCCTGCGCCCACCAGCACGATTTCACCCATCTGGCGTTCAGGCTGATTCAGCTCATCTTCTAGCGCCTGCTGGGCCGCGGTTTCATTGCCCGCCACCATCAGGCTGGCAAAACGTCCGGTAAACACGCGTTCCCAAAAACGACGGCGCTCGGCCGTAGTGTGCAAACGCGTTTGAATATGATGTCGCCAGTAGCTTGCTGCCTGCGCCATACGCCCGAGGTTAGTCGGTAAAAGTGCTTCGATTTTCTCCCGCAGCAGACGCGCCAGCACGGGAGCCGTTCCGCTGGAGGAAATCGCCACCAGCAACGGAGAACGATCGACAATTGACGGGAACACAAAAGAGCACATCGGCTGATTATCAACCACGTTCACCAGGCGCTGACGGGCATTCGCCGCCTCAAAGACGCGCTGGTTAAGTTCGCTGTCGTCAGTGGCGGCAATCACCAGAAACACCGGGTCTATCTGCGCTTCGTCGAACTCAGTCGCCAGCCATTCAATCGACTGCTGATTGGCCAGTTCGGCCAGTTTGGGAGAGAGTTGTGGCGCGACGACGCGCACATTAGCCTCGGCCCGCCGTAACAGCAGGATTTTTCGGGCAGCAATATCGCCCCCGCCGATAACCAGAACCGGACGGTTTTTCAGGGAGGCAAAAAGAGGCAAATAGTCCACGGCGCTACAACTCATTCACATTCAGCATAGGGGGACTATAGGGGGAGGCTCTGAGCAAATGAAATTACGAAAAGGAATGAGTAGTTCCGCAATGGAATAACAAGCCGGAAATACAAATGCCAAAAAGTGCTTAACGCGCGATATTTCGCCACTTTAGGAAGAATTGAAATTGTGTTAGACCGGTCACAGTTTCATACTATGCCGTGATTATTTGATCCCCATTGTAAGGACACACTATGTTTTCCGCCTTGTGCCGCCGCCTTGTTCCTCTGGCGTTAGGCGCATGCTTTACGGCGTCTGCCTTTGCCGCATCCACTCCCACTGGCGCCATTGCCAACCAGCAAGCCCGCTATATCGCCACTTATTTTCCCGGCCGCATGACCGGCAGCCCGGCTGAAATGCTGTCAGCGGATTACGTGCGCCAGCAGTTTGCGCAGATGGGTTATGAAAGCGATATTCGCACCTTTAACAGCCGCTATCTTTACACCACTAAAGATAAGCGCCAGAACTGGCACAAAATCACCGGCAGCACGGTTATCGCCGCGCATGAAGGCAAAGCCAGCCAGCAGATTATCGTCATGGCGCATCTCGACACTTACGCGCCGCACAGTGATACGGATGTCGAAAACAATCTCGGCGGCCTGACGCTGCAAGGCATCGACGATAACGCGATGGGCGTGGGCGTAATGCTGGAACTGGCGGAACGTTTAAAAAATATCCCTACCGAGTACAGCATCCGCTTTATCGCCACCACCGGTGAAGAGGAAGGCAAACTGGGCGCAAACAACCTGCTGCAGCGCATGAGCGCCGCGGAGAGGAAAAACACGCTGCTGGTTATCAATCTCGATAACCTGGTCGTGGGCGACAAACTCTATTTCAATAGCGGGAAATCAACGCCTGCCTCGGTGCGTAAACTGACCCGGGATCGCGCGCTCAGCATCGCCCGCAGCCACGGCATTCAGGCGGCTATCAATCCGGGTCTGAACGCCAGCTATCCGAAAGGCACGGGCTGCTGCAACGACGCAGAGGTGTTTGATAATGCGGGGATCCCGGTCCTTTCCGTCGAAGCCACCAACTGGTCGCTCGGCAAAAAAGACGGTTTTCAGCAGCGCGCCAAGACGCACTCATTCCCGGATGGCACAAGCTGGCATAACGTGCGCCTCGACAACCAGCAATACATCGACAAAGCCCTGCCGGGCCGCATCGAGCACCGCGGCCGGGACGTCGTAAAAATCATGCTGCCGCTGGTGAAGGAGTTGGCGAAAGCAGGGAAATAATCCAGTCGTCATCTTTAATAAAAGAAAAGGGAGTCGCTATAAACGCCGACTCCCTTTTTGTTTTTGTCACTGCGGATATAGAGAACCTGTATGCCCGTGCTAGCGCACGCGCCGCGGGGCAGGTTTGCTTCCAATGGCGTGATGAAAAGCACAATAAAACGACCAGAAAGTTTGCTGTGAAACAGCATCAAGCGTAAGGTTTTTGGTTAGTAAACATCCACCCTCTGTAAAATCCGGGGGTTTTTCGTTTCTACAGGAAATTTTTAAGCAGGGAGGGTTTATGGCATCCGTTCCTATTTGGGGACCAGGTTCAATAGTCATCGCGAACAATATGCAAGAAGCTCGGGAGAGAGGGCAGTCACGCAACATGGCTACTGCTCTTACCTACTACTGGTTTTATGAGAAGGTTCGCCGTGGCGGCGCGTGGGATTACAAGCAGTTCGACCCATATTTCCAAAATTTTGGGAATTTCAACTTCGGAGCTGCCGGCACTGCTGCCGGAATCCCCGCGGAGATGTTGTTGCAGGGTGCAGGGTGGGCTCAGGGGCGCGCAGGAACATCCAAACCAGAGTGGGGGAAGTGGTATGAAAAGCCGCCATACGGCGACGACCCTACCGACCAGCGCTATATCAAGGAAGGGATCGAGTATGCAATGCAGTATGGTTATTAAATGGGCGCATAGAGCTATCACTGCGGCTCTTCTGGTTCTGGTGGTGGGGTTCTGGTGGCTCAATCACCAACCGAACGTCAGGGAGAATGACGTGCTTCAGCGTTCTTATCAGCTGTCCGATCGTCAGTGGCTTTATATGACCGTTAGCCGTGCTGGCGGCGCGACGGTTCCGACGGTGTATCGCTACTATTTAACGGGGCACCTGCTCGGGACTGACGACGAAATCATCCAGCAGCTGAGCGCGGGCCAACCTGTTATCGAGGGGACCGGAAGTGTCAGCGAGGCTAGGGTCGACAAGAACGGCGACATCGACATGACCTATTCAGGAAAGATCTTGTCGCTGAACGGTTCATTCACCGATGTTCGTCTAAAAATCAAACAGTAGGGTTATGGCTAACAGTCTACAAAAACGTGAACAGATCACCTTCTCCGCATTACTGCAGAGACGTTTAAACCACCCTTCCCTCTAACAAAGACGGTTTATCCCCGCTCACGCGGGGAACACCTTATTTTAATTATTACCCCTCGTGCAGCCCACATTCCCGTTTCAGGCCAAAGAAGCGCGTTTCTTCTTCTGCCATGCCCGGCTCCCATTTACGGGTGGTGTGGGTATCGCCGACGGAAAGGTAACCCTCGTCCCACAGCGGGTGGTATTTCAAGCCATGTTTTTGCAGGTACTGGTAAACCGTGCGGTTATCCCAGTCGATAATCGGCAGGATTTTAAACACGCCGCGCTGGATAGCCAGCACCGGTAAATTCGCCCGGCTGCCGGACTGCTCCCGGCGCAGGCCTGCAAACCAGGTTTGACCATTCAGTTCTTCCAGAGCACGGTTCATCGGCTCGACTTTATTGATTTCGTTGTATTTCTCGATGCCCTCAACGCCCTGTTCCCACAGCTTGCCGTAGCGCGCTTCCTGCCACGCCGGGCTTTGTTCGGCGCGGTAAATCTTGAGGTTGAGTTTGAGCTTGTCGGTCAGTTCATCGATAAACTGGTAGGTTTCCGGGAACAGATAACCGGTGTCCGTGAGGATAACCGGGATGTCCGGGCGCAGCTGATTCACCAGATGAAGGCTTACCGCCGCCTGGATACCAAAGCTCGACGAGAGTACATATTCACCCGGCAGATTTTCCAGCGCCCAGGCCACGCGCTCTTCCGCGCTCAGTTTCTCCAGCTGACTGTTGGTTTCCGCCAGCGCGAGCACGCGCTCGACTTTTGGCAGAGCGTTTAGCGCATTCAGATCGAGTATGGACATAGACACCTCATTTGCCTGTTTTGCCGGGCGGCACTGCGTTTGCCCGGCTTACAAAAGCGGTAGGCCCGGGAAGCATAGCGCCACCGGGCATTAAAACATTATTCCCAGAAATCCCGGGCCGGATCGAGCACCGGGCGGATGATCCCTGCACGCACGGTGAAATCACCAAAGCCTTCATCGGCTTCACGCTCTTTGGACCAGCGCCCCACCAGCTCATCAATCGAATCGAGGATTTCCGATTCGGTGATGTTCTCGCGATACATCCGTGGGATACGCGTTCCCATGCGGTTGCCGCCAAGATGCAGGTTGTAGCGCCCTGGCGCTTTACCCACCAGACCCAGCTCGGCCAGCAGCGCGCGGCCACAGCCGTTCGGGCAGCCAGTGACACGCAGGACGATATGCTCATCGCCTACGCCGTGACGTTCCATCACCGCTTCCACTTTGTCGACGAATGACGGCAGGAAGCGTTCGGCTTCGGCCATCGCCAGCGGACAGGTTGGGAACGACACGCAGGCCATAGAGTTTTCACGCTGCGGTTTCACCGCGTCCATCAAACCATGTTCCTGCGCGAGTTTCTCAATCTTCGCTTTTTCGCTTTCCGGTACGCCCGCCACAATCAGATTCTGGTTGGCGGTCAGACGGAAATCGCCTTTATGGATCTTAGCAATTTCCAGCAGACCCGTTTTCAGCGGACGGTCCGGGTAATCCAGAATACGGCCATTCTCAATAAACAGCGTCAGGTGCCATTTCTTGTCGATGCCTTTTACCCAACCGATGCGGTCGCCGCGGCCGGTAAATTCGTACGGACGAATCGGCGCGAAGGTCATGCCCGCGCGACGTTCCACTTCTGCTTTGAACACGTCAACGCCGACGCGCTCCAGGGTGTATTTGGTTTTGGCGTTTTTCCTGTCGGTACGGTTACCCCAGTCGCGCTGCGTTGTCACCACCGCTTCGGCTACCGCCAGCGTGTGCTCAAGCGGCAGGAAACCAAACTCGCTCGCTGTGCGGGCGTAGGTTTTCTTGTTACCGTGATCGATAGACAAACCACCGCCCACCAGCAGGTTAAAGCCCACCAGTTTGCCGTTTTCTGCCACTGCGACAAAGTTCAGGTCGTTGGCGTGCAGGTCGACGTCATTCTGCGGCGGAATAACCACCGTGGTTTTGAATTTACGCGGCAGATACGTTTCACCGAGGATCGGCTCTTCGTCAGTGGTCGCCACTTTTTCCTGGTCGTGCCAGATTTCAGCATAGGCGCGGGTACGCGGCAGCAGGTGTTCTGACAGTTTTTTCGCCCACTCGTACGCTTCCACGTGCAGCTCAGACTCAATCGGGTTTGAGGTACACAGCACGTTACGGTTGACGTCGTTGGCGGTCGCCAGCGCATCTAAGCCCACTTCGTGCAGCATCTGGTGTGCCGGTTTGACGTTCTTTTTCAGAATGCCGTGAAACTGGAACGTCTGGCGGTTGGTCAAACGGATGCTGCCGTAAATCGTGTTGTTTTCGGCGAATGTGTCGATCGACTGCCACTGTTTGGTAGTGATAATCCCACCCGGCAGGCGGCAGCGCAGCATCATCGCATGGCGTGGCTCGAGTTTTTGCTCAGCGCGTTCGGCACGAATATCGCGGTCATCCTGCTGATACATGCCGTGAAAGCGGATCAGCAGAAAGTTATCGCCGTTGAAGCCGCCCGTCAGGCCTTCATGCAAATCTTCCGCGATGGTGCCGCGCAGATAATTGCTCTCTTTCTTCAGACGCTCGGCGTCGGACAGCTTACCTTCGACCACTAAAGGGCCGGGATGTTTTTCGCTCATTAGTAGACATCTCGCTGATAACGGCGCTCAACGCGCAGCTCACTTAAATATTCATCTGCCGTTTCGGTATCCATCGCACCGAACTCGGCAATCACTTCCAGCAACGCCTGCTCAACGTCTTTCGCCATGCGATTAGCGTCGCCGCAGACATAAATGTGGGCACCGTCATTGATCCAGCGCCACAGCTCTGCGCCCTGTTCGCGCAGTTTGTCCTGGACGTAGACTTTTTCTTTTTGATCCCGGGACCAGGCCAGGTCGATTTTAGTCAGGACGCCTTCTTTAACATAGCGTTGCCACTCCACCTGATACAGGAAGTCGTCGGTGAAATGTGGGTTGCCGAAGAACAGCCAGTTTTTACCTTCCGCACCGTCCGCCGCACGCTGCTGCATGAAGGCGCGGAACGGCGCGATGCCAGTGCCAGGACCAATCATGATAACCGGCGTTTCCGGGTTCGCGGGCAGTCGGAAGTTGTCGTTATGCTCGATGAAGACGCGGATTTCTCCGTCTTCTTCTACGCGGTCGGCGAGGAAGCCGGATGCACCGCCGGTACGCGCGCGGCCTTCGATATCAAAGCGCACAGCACCGACGGTAATGTGGACTTCGGTTTCGACTTCGGCCTGCGACGAGGCAATAGAATACAGACGTGGCGTCAGCGGGCGCAGCAGACCGATTAAGGCATCAGCGTCCAGCTGGGCTGGCGAGAAACGCACCATATCAACAATCGGCGTGGTCGCAGCGTAGTGCTGCAGTTTGGCTTTGTCGCCCACCAGCGGCAGCAGTGATTCGCTGCGGGTCAGAGTGGCGTAATTTTCCACGATATTGGCGGTGTTTACCGTCAGCTCAGTGTGCCATTCCAGCGCTTCGCTCAATGGCAAAGTCTGGCCGTTGACGGTCACTGGCTCATCACCTTTCAGCCACACCAGCTCTGCCAGCTCTTTCACCAGCGCTGGATCGTTCTGATACCAGACACCGAGCGCATCACCCGGCTGATAACGCAGACCGGAATCGGCCAGATCGATTTCGATATGGCGCACGTCTTTTTCAGAATCACGACCCGTGATTTTCTGGTTTACGGCAAGAGACGCGGTCAGCGGCGCTTCTTTAGTATATGGGCTGGAGTGAACGTCATTCACCACGCCGGTAGCCGAAGCGACTGCCTGAGCTGGCGTCTCTTTCGGCGCACGAGCTTTCAGCACCTCGACGATGCGTTCACGCCACTCTGCTGCCGCTGGCTGATATTCCACGTCGGTATCGACGCGATCCAGCAGGCGTTCACCACCCAGTTCGGCCAGCTTGTTGTCAAAGTCTTTGCCCGACTGGCAGAAGAATTCGTAGGATGTGTCGCCGAGGCCAAACACTGCAAATGCAGTGCCGTTAAGCTTCGGCGCTTTTTTCGAGAACAGGAACTTGTGCAGCGCCACGGCCTCTTCCGGCGGTTCGCCTTCACCCTGCGTGGACGTCACCACCACCAGCAGTTTTTCCTGGGCGATTTGTTTGAATTTATAGTCGCCCGCGTTCACCAGTTTGACGTTCAGTTTTGCCGCCAGCAGGGAGTCACGCAGCTGTTCAGCCACACGCCTGGCGTTGCCGGTTTGCGATGCAGAAATCACGGTAATGGCTGGCGCTTCAACGGCCGCAGGCGCGGCGGTCATCACGCTGCCCGGCTGCTGATTGAGCATGCCCCAGAAATAACCAGAAACCCAGGCAAGCTGGGTCGGTGAAAGATCGGTGGTGGCCGCCTGCAGGCGTGCCAGTTGCTCCGGGTTCAGCGGAAGCAAAGCGGAAGGTGGGGCCTGTGTCGTCATGCGTCGTTATGTTCCAGTAGCAAAGCTGTTGTTTTCATCGTAAAAACAGAACAGAGAATAAGACTGGTTGATTAGGCGTTATCGGTGCAGGCAGCCTGGACACGGACAGCGCGGAAAAACCGGAGCGTACACGTAGTACGTGAGGATTTTGAGCACTGCCCAGGGCCAGGCTGACAAACAAGATAGCCTAATGGACCAGGCTCAAGGGTAACGGCGGCGATAATAACAACTAAATAAGGGTTGGAAATAATAAATAACCAAATGAACTAACCGCTTTTAGTTGTCATACCTATCGGCAAAACAGGTTGATTAATATTATGATTTATAAGTGTTTTTCATCGAGATCCGTCCCCCGCCTGCGCCCTCACCGTTAATGGCGGTTTTAGTTAATGCGAAAAAAGGCGCTTTGCTGTAAGATTCGCCGGTTTTTTCCGCATTTTCGAGAGTTAACAATGTCCACCACCCTGTTTAAAGATTTCATGTTTGAAGCTGCTCACCACCTGCCGCATGTGCCGGAAGGCCACAAGTGCGGTCGCCTGCACGGACACTCCTTTATGGTCCGTCTGGAAATTACCGGCGAGGTGGATCCGCACACGGGCTGGATCATGGATTTTGCCGAACTGAAAGCGGCGTTCAAACCGACTTACGACAGGCTCGATCACTATTATCTGAACGATATCCCGGGCCTCGAAAACCCGACCAGCGAAGTGCTGGCCAAATGGATTTGGGATCAGATGAAGCCGCTCGTTCCGCTGCTGAGCGCCATCACCATCAAAGAAACCTGTACTGCTGGCTGCGTCTATCGCGGCGAGTGATTTCTGCCTTTGCGGCAGGGGTCTGATTCTGTTTAATTCCGCCATGTTAGGGTTATGCGTTCTCAGGAAAAGGAGCGCAGGGTGGCGGAAGATTTTGATCTTATTATCATTGGCGCAGGGATAGCAGGTTCGACCTGCGCCCTGCTCTGTGCGCGTGCGGGATTGTCGGTTCTGCTTGTCGAACGCGGCGAACAACCCGGCAGCAAAAACCTCTCTGGCGGCAGGCTCTACAGCTATGCGCTTGCCGATATCCTTCCTGATTTTCATCTTTCGGCCCCACTTGAGCGGCGCATCACTCACGAACATTTTTCGTTACTGACCGCCACCAGCGGCACCACCTTAAGCAGTCAACACCCGGCAAGCCCGTCGTGGAGCGTATTACGCGCACGATTCGATCCGTGGCTCGCGGCACAGGCTGAAGCGGCGGGGGCGCAGCTGCTCTGCGGTGTCACGGTGGACGCATTGCATCGCGAAAAGGGCCACATCAGAGGCGTGCGGTGCGAGAGCGAAGTGCTGCGGGCAAAAGTGGTGGTGCTGGCCGAAGGTGCCAATAGCTTACTGGCTGAACAGCACAATCTCACTCCGCGCCCGACTCTGGAAAACATGGCGCTGGGCATTAAAGAAACGCTATCACTCGACAAATCGCGGTTGCAGGAACGCTTCCATCTTGAAGATGACGAAGGCGCGGCCTGGCTGTTCAGCGGGCACATTTGTGGCACCAGACCGGCCGGAGCATTCCTTTATACCCAGCAACAGTCGCTGTCGTTGGGTATCGTCGCGCCGCTGGCCTCACTGCAAAACGGCCCGGGAGCAGCCTCTTCGCTACTGGCGAAACTGAAACTGCACCCGACGATTCGCCCACTGATTCGTGGCGCTGAAACGCTGGAGTACGCGGCGCATCTGGTTCCGGAAGGCGGTCTGAACAGCGTGCCGTTGCAGCGGGCCGGAGAAGGCTGGCTGCTGGTCGGAGATGCCCTGCGCACCTGCATTAATACCGGCGTGACGGTCCGGGGGATGGACACCGCCATCCTTAGCGCGACGGCTGCAAGCCAGGCGCTTATTGCACATGTTCAGCAGCCGGATAAACCGCTGCAAACGTTGTTCGACCGTGCGCTGCAGCGTAACGCACTATGGCCGCTGCTTCAGCGCTATCGCGACGTTCCCGCGCTATTGCAGCGAGAAAGTGGGTATCACCAATGGCCGGAATTCGTTCATGCGGTAATGACCGATCTCACCCGCGCGGACGCCAGCGTGAATCCTCCGCTGTGGCGCATGTTGCTGCGTCATGGGCGACGCTTCGGTTATGCACACCTGAGCGCAGATATGCTGAGGAGTCTGAGATGTCTGTAAACGAAAGCCTCGCCCGGAATTGCTATCATCCTGCCGATGACGCACACATTGAGCTCCGGCAATTGCTCAGCGATGAGCAGGCTGCGCTGCTGGAAAAAGTTTGCCCTGCCGGGTTGTTTCAACGTGACGCAAATGGCAGGGTAAAAGTGCATGTTGAGGGCTGCCTGGAATGTGGCTGCTGTCGGCTTATCGCGGGCAGCAACATTCTGCAATCGTGGCGCTACCCACTTTCGGGCGCTGGCATTACCCTGCGTTTTGGCTAATTCATCTAAGGATATTTGCGTGCCACTACTTCACCTGCTGAGACAAAACCCGGTAATCGCCGCGGTCAAAGATAACGCCAGTCTGCAGCTGGCCATCGCCTCGGACTGTCAGTTTATCTCCGTGCTTTACGGCAACATCTGCACCATCACCGGCATCGTACAAAAGATAAAGCAGGCCGGGAAAATGGCGTTTATCCACGTCGATTTACTGGAAGGCGCGTCGAATAAAGAAGTGGTCATTCAGTTTCTGAAACTGGTGACGCAGGCCGACGGCATTATCAGCACCAAGCCGAATATGCTGAAAGCGGCCCGCGCGGAAGGCTACTTTTGCATTCATCGCCTGTTTATCGTCGATTCAATTTCATTCCACAACATTGATAAACAGGTAGCGCAGTCGAATGCCGACTGCATCGAAATTCTGCCCGGCTGTATGCCGAAAGTGCTGAACTGGGTTACGGAAAAAGTGCGTCAGCCGCTGATTGCCGGGGGTCTGGTGTGCGATGAAGAAGATGCCCGCAACGCGATTGCCGCGGGCGTACTGGCGCTTTCCACTACCAATACCGAGGTGTGGAAACTGGCGAAAACCTTGAACTAAGCCTGGCTAACGCACTCCGCCAACGCCAGCAAAACGGTCTGCGCATCCCCCACAATCCCGACATCCGCAGCGGAAAAAACCGGCGCTGCGGCATCGGTATTGATTGCCACGATAAACCGACTTTGCGCCACGCCCGCCATAAACGCCGATGCGCCGGACGCGCCGGCAATCAGGCAGACATTGGGCGCAACGCGTTGCCCGGAAATGCCCAACATCCGTTGTTCATCGCAGCCTCCTGCCATCACCCGCTGACGGGTAAAACCCGGCTCGGCGTTGAGCGCGGTGGCCAGTTTTGCACATGCCTCACCCGTGGCACCCTGCCCGGTCGCCAGCACTACGCTGGCGGTCTGAAGCGGGTGCGCCAGTTTATTGAGAATTTCCGGCTGCGGTAATCCGCCTTCAACAGCGACGGGAAGAATATCGTTTATCGGAAGATGTGCAGGCAGCATCGCGTTTTCTCGCGTAAGGACCGGTGACAGCGACAGGCACAGCGGAATACCTTCAGGGCGCAGAGTTGCCGTCAGCGCATTGCCGTACACCGCCTTCTGAACGCAGCGCGTTGCAGCGTCCCAACTTATCGCCTGACACACCGCGCTTCCACACAGGCGCCATGCCAGCCGGGTGGCCAGTTCGTCGCCCTGAACAGAAGCCGGGAAGATAACGGTTTCGACAGGTGCGGAGTGAAACACAGACACCAGCGCAGGCAACAGCGATTCAGCTGTGATCGTCGCCCCCATGACCCGCCAGATAACCTGCGCTGACAGCGCGTTTTGCGCCAAAAAACTCGCCATCGCGCCTTCATCCTCTGGCGTCAGTAACACTATCGCGATACTCATGGCTTCATCCTTTCTGCCAGGTATTCACGCCACAAACGCTGCACGGCGGTCTGCAGCGTGGCCTCATCAATAATAATGCCGCTGCGACGAACAATATTACATTCCAGCGCCAGACAGGAAAGCGCCGTCTCGACTCCCGGTTCGCATCGGCGTTGTTCAATTTCCGCTTTGGCCGCCGCCAGCCGCGCCCGCATCCCCGGCACCCGGCACGCCATCTGGCCGCGGTTCTGGACTCGCAGCACCGCGGGCTGCTGAACGCGCCATCGGCTGCGCTGCTGCAGGTTTTCACTTTCCACCACCCAACCATCACCGTCGACGTTCAGCCCGCACACAGACGAAATACACGGCCAGTCAAGCATTTCCGCCAGCAGCCACGCCGTCTGCCCGTTTTGCCCTTCACTACTTTGGCTGCCGAGCAGCACCAGTTTTGCGTTTTGCTCTCTGACCAAAATCGCCAGCTGCGCCGCAACAAACGCCGAATTAAAACGCGTATCCTCTTTACTGCACAGCAGCGTTTGTCGGACAAACCCAAGGGCCGCCAGATAGCGCAGCGCAGGTAATGCGCGTGCATCTCCGAGCGTGACGGCATTCAGCGTCAGCGCTGGATTGACATCCCGCGCCTGCAGCATTAATTCCGCCGCACCCTGTTCGTCAGGGCCCATTATCAGTCGCATCAGCGACGGATCGGGCCCAAGGATGCCACGGGCCGCCGCCTGCCAGTCAGCTTCCGCCAGCATCGACAAATCCGGCTCTGCTTTAAACGCCAACAGAATGTTCATTCACCGCTTCCTGAGGCTTTGACGGCAGGTCGGCCGCCTCCACCAGCGTGAGATTTTTGGTTTCT
Source organism: Scandinavium hiltneri (assembly GCF_024764835.1). Classification (GTDB taxonomy): domain Bacteria; phylum Pseudomonadota; class Gammaproteobacteria; order Enterobacterales; family Enterobacteriaceae; genus Scandinavium; species Scandinavium hiltneri. Next base: position 163,229 of record NZ_JALIGE010000067.1, read on the forward strand.
GGCGCCCACAGTAGCGAAACCACAAAACCCACCAACAGCACGACAACCAGCACAAGGAGCGTGTGGCGCATTCCCCAGGAAAGCAGCGCCATGGGCAACAGTCCGGTCGCAATCGCCGCCCCCAGACGACTCATCGCCGTGGCAAACCCGACGCCCAGCGAACGGATGTCGGTCGGAAAACTTTCGGCGGGCAAAATACCCACCAGGTTACTCGCCGCAGAAATCGTGGTGCTGAACAGAACAAACAACAACAAAATCAGCGTGGTATTACTGGCAGGAGTGAAGGCCAGCGCCGTCAACGTGGCCGCCAGCAGCAGGAAACTGCTGATTAAAAACTGGCGCCGGGATAACAACCAGGTCAGGACCAGGCCAAGCAGCGCGCCTACAATCAGCAGGCTATTGAGGATCAGGCTCGCGGTTAACGCATCTTCCAGGCCGATAGTCTGGGCGATAGTCGGTAGCCAGGTGTAAATCACGAACCACGGCACGACCAGGCAGATGAAGAACAGGCTGTTAAATGCCGTTCGTCTCCAGTAGCGCGCAGAAAAAAGCGTGCTGATATGACGAGTGGTGACGCCAGCGATTTCATCTCCGGGCAGGACGTTCGCGCCCAGAAAACGCCGCACTATCGCATGTGCTTCGCCGATTCTGCCCTGGCGCATTAGCCAACGTGGAGATTCCGGCGTGCCCATGCGCAGTAAGGTTATCGCCAGCGCGGGTAACGCCGCAGAGGCCAACAACCAGCGCCAGGCTTCGGGTTCGCTGTGGATCCACGCATGACCAGCCACGCTCGCCATCACATAGCCAATGGTCCACACCACGCTGAATGCGCCGAGCAGCATGCCGCGATAACGCTTCGGCGAGAATTCCGCCAGCAGGGTGTGGCCGACGGAGTAATCTCCGCCGAGGCCGAAGCCAATCAGCACCCGCAGGAAAATCAGCTGTTCCGGAGAGGTCACGAAAAACTGGAGGAAAGACGCGAGGGTTATCAACAAAAAGCTAAAAGTGAAGATCCGCTGGCGGCCAATGTGATCGGAAACCCAGCCGAGGATCAGACTACCGAGAAACAGCCCGAACAGCGCAGAACCGCCGATCAGCCCTTCCAGCAGCGGCGTCAGACTCATTTGTGTTTGAAGCGGGATAATCGCGTAGCCGATGATGCCCAGCACGTAGCCGTCGGTCAGGTGGGCCCCAAAAGTCAGCCCGGCAATACGCCAATGAAAGCGGGTTAGCGGCAGATCGTCCATACGTACGGGTGACGCGCTCATGGCTTCCCCTTCAGGAAAAGAACGGCTCCCCCGGAGGAGAAGCCGTCATAACCGTTATTTTTCAATCGGGTAGATAGTTCCGGTATTCATGATGCCGTTCGGATCGAACTGTTTTTTCAGCCCTTCCAGCAGCGTCCATGCGGTGCCGTGCTCCGCTTTACTCCAGTGCACGCGGTGTTTACCGATCCCGTGGTGATGCACCATCGAACCGCCGAGGCGGATGGTCTCTTCACAGATGATTTTGTTTAGCGGGTTGTGGTACTTGTCGATTTCGTCTTCTGGCTTGCAGTCCACCACGTTGTAGTCGTATACGAAGTACATGTTGGTGCCGTTGATGTAGCTGTGAGACGAGTGACCACCGAGCATGGTGATGTCATCCGCGTGCGGGAACTCGCTGCGGATACGCTGGATAACGCGCTCGTAAATCTGGTTGATGCTGCTCCAGTCGCCGGAGACTTCAGTGGTGAAGCCCATGTTGCCGGTTTTCAGGATCTGCAGACGTTCAGCGGCGACTTTCTCCGGACCCCAGTTGAGGTGATTGAACCAGTTTTCGATGAGTTTGCTGTCTACGCGAGTGCACTGCGGATAGCGGGCCACAATCTCGGCGATACCTTCCCCGGTAGCGCGTGCCATACGCGGGTTACCTTCGGCCATGAAGATCATCACGCATTTGCCTTCGGCAAAATGGGTGAAGTGCTGGGTACCATCCTCGGCATCATACAGGCGGGCAATCGACGGACGATATCCTTCCACCATCACTTCGCGGAGGATCTCAAAACCGGTTTTCATCTCATCAAGTATGTAGCCGTAGAACAGATTATTTTCTGGCGTGAATTTGAAGATTTTCACCGTCACTTCGGTGATGTAACACAGTGCACCTTCGTTCCCGATGATGATATGACGAATGTCTGGCCCGGCTGCACGGCGCGGCACGTTTTTGATACGGGTGATGGTGCCATCCGGCAGTACGGCTTCGAGCCCGACCACCATGTCTTCAATCGCTCCGTACAGCGTGGAAAACTGGCCGATACTGCGGGTCGCCACCAGGCCGCCCATTTGCGCCAGCGGCTTGGACTGCGGCGAGTGACCGGTGGTATAGCCTTTGGCGCGGAGGGCGTTTTCCAGCACCTCCAGCGGCACGCCACACTGCGCGGTGGCCTGCATGTTTTCGATATCAATATCGATGATTTTGTTCATCCCGGAACCGTCGAGTACCAGCGAATTTTTGACCACCGTTTCCAGTCCGCCTTCCGTCGCGGAAGCGCCGGTGCGTGGTACGCCGTTGATCTTGTGCTGATTCATAAACGACAGTACCTGCGACACCTGCTGGGTTGAACCCAGTTTGACCACCGCCGCAGGCAGGGGCAGCGTGAACACATCGTGAATATCGGCATATTTTCTGAAACGATCGACGCTGTTTTTCTTCAGCACGTTCTCGTCGGTGACCACTCGCTCAGGGCCAACGATCTCTTTGACCTGTTCAACAATTGCTTCGCGGGATAAAGACATAGCATTTCCTTTCTGATTTAAACGTAAAGAAACAGCAGAAACCACCTCATTAAGCAGGACAATTTCGTTAAGCTTTGCTGATAAATTAGCGGACCAGATATCCACCATCGACGACTAATAAATGCCCATTGACGTAATCAGATGCGCGACTGGACAGATAAACCATTGCTCCCATTAAATCCTGGGTATCTCCCCAACGATTGGCGGGAATATGATCTAATACGCGCTGATTCGTTTCGGGATTACTGCGGGTTGCGGTCGTTATTTCCGTGGCGTAATAACCCGGCGCGATACCGTTCACCTGAATATTGTATTGACCCAATTCATCGCAATAGGCTTTAGTGAAGCCCGCCAGCGCATGTTTGGTTGCAGAATATGCAGGTGACCATTGACCACCCAAATAAGAAAATAATGAACAGATATTAATAATTTTCCCGTGCTTTTGCGGGATCATGATTTTTGCCGCTTCATGGCTTAATTCAAACGCCGCCGTCAGGTTGACGTCGATCATCGGGTCCCAGTCGGCACGGCCAAAATCCAGCACTTTGTTCAGCTTACAGATCCCGGCATTGTTCACCAGAATGTCCACTGTGCCAAAGCGTTCGCAACAGGCGGCGATAATCTTACGCGGCGCGCCTTCAGCGGTGATATCCACCTGCATAAACTCAACCTGCACGCCCTGCTGTTCAATCAGTTCGCGGGTTTCGCCGTTGTCTTTAATGAAGCTTGGGATAAATAAATTTGCGCCAGCTTTTGCCAGTGCCATGGCGAATGCCTGGCCCAGCCCGCTGTTGCCGCCGGTGACGATAGCGGTTTTTCCCTTCAGGGAGAAGAAATCCATGGAAAATGCGTTAAGCGACTCAATAGACATATTTGGCTCCACAATCCTTTAGGCAAAAAAAAAGAAAGGTGACTTCCCCCCGACTGGAGGGAAGTCACCTTTCTCATATTCTCTGGTAACTGGAGATTATTTTTAGCACAGCCCTTACGGTACAAATGTGACGAAAATCACAGGAATGGCATTCACCTGATAAAATAATAAATAGTGAGAAGCGTGATTATTCTCACACTCGTATCAGCGCGTCCATGTTATTTGTTATGCCAATTACTAGAGACCATGAGAAAAGTAATCCACCTGAAAGGGCGGCTTACTTTTCTCTTTTTTTTGTCTTTTTTTCATCCCGCTAACAAGCCTTAATCATACGAGAGAGTGCTATGCAACAATCATCCTGGCGCCGTTGGATAACGCTTACCATTATTAGTTTTAGCGGTGGCGTGAGTTTTGATCTGGCCTATTTACGCTATATCTATCAAATACCCATGGCAAAATTCATGGGATTTAGCAATACAGAAATTGGGCTAATAATGAGCACTTTCGGAATAACCGCAATTATTCTTTATGCTCCAAGCGGGATTATTGCCGATAAATTTTCACACCGAAAAATGATTACCTCAGCGATGATTATCACCGGCCTGCTTGGCCTGGTGATGGCGACCTACCCGCCGCTGTGGATGATGCTGCTGATACAGGTGGCGTTCGCCATTACCACCATTTTGATGCTGTGGTCGGTGTCGATCAAAGCCGCATCGATGCTCGGTGACAGCAGTGAACAAGGCAAGATAATGGGCTGGATGGAAGGCCTGCGCGGCGTCGGCGTGATGTCGCTGGCAGTGTTCACGATGTGGGCCTTTTCTCGCTTTGCGGCGGACGACCCGAACAGCCTGAAGACGGTGATTCTGATTTACAGCGTGGTCTATATTCTGCTGGGGATCCTGTGCTGGTTCTTCGTCACTGACGGCGCGGAAAAGGGCGTTTCTGCAACAGAAACGCAGAAAAAAGCCTTCCAGCTCAGCGATATCCTTTCCGTGCTGCGCATCAGCACTACCTGGTATTGCAGCATGATAATCTTCGGCGTTTATACCATCTACGCGATCCTCAGTTACTCCACCAACTACCTGACCGAAATGTACGGCATGACGCTGGTAGCGGCGAGCTATATGGGGATCGTCATCAATAAAATCTTCCGCGCATTTTGCGGCCCATTGGGCGGGATTATCACCACCTACAGCCGGGTGAAATCACCGACGCGCGTTATCCAGATCCTGTCAGTTGTTAGCGCCCTGACGCTGATGGCATTGCTGGCAACCAACACCCATCCGCAGTCGGTGGCAGTCGGCATTGGCCTTATTTTGCTGCTGGCCTTTACCTGTTACGCCTCGCGTGGACTCTATTTCGCCTGCCCGGGAGAAGCCAAAACGCCGACCTTCATTATGGGCACTACCGTCGGGATTTGCTCGGTGGTCGGCTTCCTGCCGGACGTCTTTGTTTACCCTATCGTCGGTCATTGGCAGGATACCCTGCCCGCCGCCGAGGCCTATCGTAATATGTGGCTAATGGGCCTGACCGCGGTCTGTCTGGTTATCATTTTCACTTTCCTGCTGTTCAGGAAAATCCGTGCCGTGAGTCGTGAGCCCGAAAACGTACCGTCGCTGGCAACCGAAATGGCTGGCGAGTGACGGTGGCAATGTTAAAGGAGAAGGACAATGTCTAAGCAATACATCATTGGAATTGATGGCGGGAGTCAGAGCACCAAGGTGGTGATGTATGACCTCAAGGGAAACATGGTGTGCGAAGGCAAAGGCCTGCTGCAACCGATGTTTACTCCGGATGCTGATACCGTCGAGCATCCTGACGACGACCTCTGGACCTCACTGTGCGCAGCCGGAAAAGATTTGATGCGCCAGTTTGGCGGTAAGCCCGAAGAGATTGTTGGCATTGGTCTCGGCTCGATTCGCTGCTGTCGCGCGTTGTTAAAAGCCGATGGTACGCCAGCCGCGCAGCTGATTAGCTGGCAGGATGCGCGCGTAACGCGTCCATATGAACACACGCAGAAAGACGTGGCCTATGTGACTTCGTTTTCCGGCTATCTCTCGCACCGCTTAACCGGTGAACGCAAAGACAACATCGCCAACTACTTTGGCCAGTGGCCGGTGGATTATAAAACCTGGGGCTGGAGCGACGACAAGGCGGTATTTGAGAAATTTAATATCCCACGTGAGATGCTGTTTGACGTGCAAATGCCGGGCACGGTTCTGGGCCACATCACCGCTGAAGCCGCAAGGCTGACCGGCTTCCCTCAGGGTCTTCCGGTGGTGTGCAGCACCAGCGATAAAGCGGTCGAAGCACTCGGCGCAGGCCTGCTTGATGATGAAACCGCGGTGATTTCATTGGGTACCTATATCGCGCTGATGATGAACGGCAAAGCGCTACCAAAAGACCCGCAGGCGTACTGGCCGATTATGTCGTCGATTCCGGAAACCCTGCTGTATGAGGGTTACGGCATTCGCAAAGGGATGTGGACGGTGAGCTGGCTACGCGACATGCTCGGCGACTCGCTGATTCAGGATGCTCATTCGCAGGGTATTTCGCCTGAAGACTTACTCAACCAGAAAGCCAGCCACGTGCCGCCGGGCTGCGACGGCCTGATGACCGTGCTCGACTGGCTGACCAATCCGTGGGAGCCGTACAAACGCGGGATCATGATTGGCTTTAACGCCACCATGGATTACGCGTGGATTTACCGCTCGATTCTGGAAAGCATCGCCCTGACGCTGAAAAACAACTACGACAATATGTGTCACGAACGCCAGCATGTTGCGAAGCAGGTGATCATCACCGGCGGCGGCTCAAACAGCGATTTGTTTATGCAGATTTTTGCTGACGTATTTAACTTGCCAACCAAACGCAACGTGATTAACGGCTGCGCCAGCCTTGGGGCGGCAATCAATACAGCGGTCGGTCTGGGGCTATATTCGTCTTATCAGCAGGCGGTCGACAATATGGTGCGGGTCAAAGATGTGTTTACGCCGTTAGCCACGCATGCCGCGCGTTACGAAGCGATGAATAAAGGCATCTTTAAAGAACTGACTCAACACACCGATCCTATTCTGAAAAAATCGTACGCGGTGTTTCATGGCGAGCTGGATAAGGTCGATGCTATTCAGAGTTGGTCGAACGCGTAAGGAAAGAAAAAGCGCCGGACAATACCCGGCGTTTCTTTATCAGGCGATATTGAGGTACTTGTGCGTCTGCATCGACAAACGCCAGTTGCGGGCGATACAGGTTTCAATGCACAGACGCGTCGCGTCATCTTTCTGGCTGATTGGCTGCAATGCGATAACGCGCTGCTTGTCGTCACTCAGCGTCTCCAGCAGTTCGTCCAGCGCTTCGATGTCGCGCACGCGGCCAACCGGGTGTTTAATCTCATCAGCGCGATGCAGCGCCTGGGACAGCACTTCGTATCCACCCCGCATATTCACCTTCGGCGACACCGTCACCCAGGTCGCATGTGAACAACGCACTTCATGGGTGCCGCTGGTTTCAATCTGGCAGCTGTAACCATTATGCTCGAGCAGCGACGTCAGCGGCGTTAAATCGTGAATGCACGGCTCGCCGCCGGTGATCACCACGTGACGCGCAGTCCAGCCCTGACGGGTGATGGCGGTCAGCAAGTCTTCAGGCGTACCGGCGCCCCATTTGTCGCTCTCTTTGGTTTTCGCCAGAATGCTGAACAGAGACACTTCCCGATCTTCCAGCATGTCCCAGGTATGTTTGGTATCACACCACGCACAGCCAACCGGGCATCCCTGCAGTCGAATAAAAATGGCGGGAACGCCGGTGAAGTAACCCTCGCCTTGCAGGGTCTGGAACATTTCGTTAATCGGGTACTGCATAGTCATCTCTAAGAAGGGAGTAAAGAGTAAGTATCGCAGATTTGGCGCGCCACGGCGAGACAAGCAGCTGCCCCACCGCGTTTTCCAGGCAATAAAAAACCCGCCGAAGCGGGTTTTTTTAGAGTAAAGCGACAGTAGTGAATTACTGACCTTTGATCTCTTTCAGACCGTTGTACGGTGCTTTTTCACCCAGTGCTTCTTCGATACGAATCAGCTGGTTGTATTTAGCAACGCGGTCAGAACGGCTCATAGAACCGGTTTTGATCTGGCCTGCAGCAGTACCCACCGCCAGGTCAGCGATGGTTGCATCTTCAGTTTCACCGGAACGGTGAGAGATAACTGCAGTGTAGCCAGCGTCTTTAGCCATCTTGATTGCAGCCAGAGTTTCGGTCAGGGAACCGATCTGGTTGAATTTGATCAGGATGGAGTTAACGATGCCTTTGTCGATGCCTTCTTTCAGGATCTTGGTGTTGGTTACGAACAGATCGTCACCAACCAGCTGGATTTTGTCGCCCAGCACTTTGGTCTGGTATGCGAAACCATCCCAATCAGATTCGTCCAGACCATCTTCGATGGAAACGATCGGATACTGCTTGGTCAGATCTTCCAGGAAGTGGGTGAATTCTTCGGAGGTGAAGGCTTTGTTGCCTTCGCCAGCCAGAACGTATTTACCGTCTTTGTAGAATTCAGAAGCAGCACAGTCCATCGCCAGAGTGATGTCTTTGCCCAGCTCATAACCCGCTGCTTTAACTGCTTCAGCGATTACAGCCAGTGCTTCAGCGTTGGAACCCAGGTTTGGCGCATAGCCACCTTCGTCACCAACTGCGGTGTTCATACCTTTAGCTTTCAGAACTTTAGCCAGGTTATGGAACACTTCGGAACCCATACGAACGGCTTCTTTCAGGGATTTCGCGCCAACTGGCTGAATCATAAATTCCTGAATATCAACGTTGTTGTCTGCGTGCTCACCACCGTTGATGATGTTCATCATCGGAACCGGCATGGAGTATTTGCCTGGGGTACCGTTCAGTTCAGCGATGTGTTCGAACAGCGGCTGACCTTTAGAAGCTGCAGCAGCTTTGGCGTTAGCCAGAGACACAGCCAGGATCGCGTTAGCGCCGAAGTTAGATTTGTTTTCAGTACCGTCCAGATCGATCATTACCTTGTCGATGCCAGCCTGATCTTTGGCATCTTTGCCAAGGATAGCCTGAGCGATTGGGCCGTTTACAGCGCCAACAGCTTTCAGTACGCCTTTACCCATGAAACGGGATTTGTCGCCATCGCGCAGCTCCAGAGCTTCACGGGAACCAGTAGATGCACCTGATGGCGCAGCTGCCATACCGACGAAACCACCTTCCAGGTGTACTTCGGCTTCAACAGTCGGGTTACCACGGGAGTCGATGATTTCACGACCGATGACTTTAACGATTTTGGACATTAGGTTTTCCTCAGTACAAGTTAAACTAAAACTCCAGACAAACAACGCCCCACATCAGGGGCGCTGCCGTTCTAACTTTTTTACTTCGCCTGACGCTTCTGGTACTCGCTGGCGGCTTTCACGAAGCCTGCAAACAGCGGATGCCCATCACGAGGCGTAGAAGTAAACTCCGGATGGAACTGACAGGCAACGAACCATGGGTGGTTCGGAACCTCGATGATCTCGACCAACTGATCATCCCCGGAACGGCCTGCAATACGCAGACCCGCAGCTTCAATCTGTTTCAACAGCATATTGTTGACTTCATAGCGGTGACGGTGACGCTCGGTGATGGTCTCATCGCCGTACATCTTGCGAACCAGGCTGTCGTCGCTGAGCTGGCAGGCCTGAGCCCCCAGACGCATTGTGCCGCCGAGATCGCTTTTCTCAGTACGCACTTCGACATTCCCGTTTTCATCACGCCATTCGGTGATTAGGGCCACAACCGGGTACTTACAGTCTGGCACAAATTCCGTTGAGTTGGCGTTTTCCATCCCGACTACGTTACGAGCGAACTCGATCAACGCAACCTGCATACCCAGGCAGATGCCCAGATAAGGAATATTGTTTTCACGCGCAAAGCGTGCGGTGGCGATTTTGCCTTCAACACCACGGTAGCCGAAGCCGCCAGGGATCAGAATAGCATCAAGACCTTTCAGAATTTCGACACCACGTGTTTCAACATCTTGCGAATCGATAAGCTTGATGTTGACGGTCACGCGGTTTTTCAGTCCACCGTGTTTCAGCGCTTCGATAACTGACTTATAGGCGTCCGGCAGTTCAATGTACTTGCCAACCATACCGATAGTCACTTCGCCTGCCGGGTTAGCTTCTTCGTAGATAACCTGTTCCCATTCTGACAGATTAGCTTCCGGACAGTTCAAGCTGAATCGTTTACAAATATAATCGTCCAGACCCTGTGATTTCAACAGGCCCGGGATTTTATAAATGGAATCGACGTCTTTCAGAGAAATAACAGCCTTTTCTGGAACGTTACAGAACAAAGCGATTTTCGCACGTTCGTTGGCCGGAACGGCACGATCAGAGCGACAAATCAGAATATCAGGCTGAATACCGATGGAGAGCAGCTCTTTTACAGAGTGCTGAGTCGGTTTGGTTTTCACTTCACCCGCAGCAGCCATGTACGGCACCAGAGTCAGGTGCATAAACAGCGTGTTTTCACGGCCTACTTCAACCGCCAGCTGGCGAATCGCTTCGAGGAACGGCAGTGATTCGATATCACCTACGGTACCACCGACTTCGACCAGTACCACGTCGTGGCCTTCAGCCCCGGCGATGACGCGCTCTTTAATTGCGTTGGTGATGTGCGGGATAACCTGGACGGTCGCGCCCAGATAATCACCCCGGCGCTCTTTACGCAGAACGTCAGAGTAAATACGGCCAGTGGTGAAGTTGTTACGACGCGTCATTTTGGTGCGGATGAAACGCTCGTAGTGACCCAGGTCCAGGTCGGTTTCAGCGCCGTCTTCAGTAACGAACACTTCCCCGTGTTGGATAGGACTCATGGTCCCCGGATCGACGTTGATATACGGATCCAGTTTCATCATGGTCACGTTAAGACCACGGGCTTCCAGAATGGCTGCGAGGGATGCGGCTGCAATGCCTTTACCCAGAGAGGATACGACCCCGCCGGTCACAAAAATATAGTTCGTTGTCATGCTGAACCTGAGAAGTTAGGTTGGAATGATGGAATAACCAAGACGGGAAAGTAGTATACCCGAACACGGCGAGTGCCACAAACATTCATTCTCCGTCTCCATTCCAGGCTCAGACAAACATAAGGAGTGAGAAAATAGCCCCTTTTGGGTAAATGTTTTTGACGTAAATCAAGCGCTTGTCATTTTAAAAATCACACAAATAGCGCTTGATCGCAAAAAACTGTTAGAGATCAGATTCCTGCCGTTTTACCTCTTGCCATACACTTTCCATCGCTTCCAGGTCGATCCCGGTCATTTCAAGGCCTCGCTCGGCAACAATCCTTTCCACTTCGCGGAAACGACGCTCAAATTTGAGGTTCGCTTTTTGCAGCGCAACTTCAGCTTTGACCCCTAAATGACGCGATAAATTGACCGTCGCAAACAGCAGGTCGCCCATTTCCTCTTCGACCTTTGCGTCGTCGACCACAGCCTGTTTAGCTTCATGCATCACTTCGTCGATTTCTTCATAGACTTTGTCGAGTACCGGGCCCAGCGTTGTCCAGTCAAAACCGACCGTCGACACGCGTTTCTGGATTTTATGGGAACGCATCAACGCAGGCAGGCTGTGCGGAATGTCGTCGAGAGCTGAATGCTGCGATTTCTCCGCACGCTCGGCGGTTTTGATTTGTTCCCAACGCGCCAGCACTTCAGTGCTGTTCGCGGCGGTGGCATCCGCAAAAATGTGTGGATGACGGCGCTCCAGCTTGTCGCTGATGGCCGCACAGATATCGTTAAAATCAAAGCGCCCTTCTTCCTGTGCCATTTGCGCATAAAACACCACCTGAAACAGCAGGTCGCCGAGCTCACCGCGCAGATCTTCAAAATCTTCACGGCTGATGGCGTCCAGCACTTCATAGGTTTCTTCGAGGGTGTAAGGCGCGATGGTCGCGAAAGTCTGCTCTTTGTCCCACGGACAGCCGGTTTCCGGGTCACGCAGGCGTTTCATGATGACGAGCAGGCGGTCGATCTGAGTCATGGTAAGTCCTTGAAAAGTAGGTCCGGCAAAAAACGCGCCGCCGGACATTTTCGTATGATGTCCGGCGGGGCAGATTGCGGAGAAAATTAACCGCCGTGCAAACGACGCGCGTCGATGACGTCCGGCACCTGGTTCAGTTTGCCAAGCACGCGGCCCAACACCTGCAGGTTGTAGATTTCGATGGTCATGTCGATGGTGGCGAGCTGCTGTTTGGTATCGCTGCGGCTTGCCACGCCCAGTACGTTGACCTTCTCGTTGGCGAGGATGGTGGTGATATCACGCAGCAAGCCGCTGCGGTCGTTCGCCTGCACGCGCACCACCAGCGAATAGCCTGAGGAATAGCTTTCCCCCCAGACCGCATCAACGATGCGCTCCGGCGCGTGGGATTGCAGTTCCACCAGTTGATCGCAGTCGGCGCGGTGCACGGAAATCCCGCGGCCCTGGGTGATGAAGCCGACGATCTCGTCGCCAGGAATGGGCTGGCAGCAGCGCGCAATGTGATGCATCAGATTGCCAACGCCTTCCACCACTACGCGGCCGTCATCTTTTTTACGGCTGTGCGGGTTGTAGGTTTTCTGCTGCAGTTGCTTCAGCGCGGCGGCATCCTGTTCGGCAGCACTCGGCTTGTTAAACTGCGACTGCAGGAAGTTCGCCATCTGGTTGAGACGAATATCGCCGCCGCCAATGGCCGCCAGCAGTTCGTCGAGTTCATTAAAGTTGTAGCGCGGCAACAGATGCTTTTCCGCTTCCTTCAGGCTGATCCCGAGATGCGCCAGTTCATCGTCGAGGATCTGACGTCCGGCGAGGATATTTTTGTCGCGATCCTGTTTGCGGAACCAGGCATGAATTTTTGAACGTCCGCGACTGGTCGTAACGTAGCCCAGGTTCGGGTTCAGCCAGTCGCGGCTTGGGTTCGGTTGCTTCTGGGTGATGATTTCAATCTGATCGCCCATCTGCAGCTGATAGGTAAAGGGCACGATGCGACCGCCGATTTTCGCACCGATGCAGCGATGCCCCACATCGCTGTGGATGTGATAGGCAAAATCAAGCGGCGTGGAGCCTGCTGGCAGGTCAACCACGTCACCTTTCGGGGTAAACACGTACACCCGATCGTCGAACACCTGGCTGCGCAGTTCGTCAAGCATTTCGCCCGAATCGGCCATTTCTTCCTGCCACGCAATCAGCTTACGCAGCCAGGCAATGCGGTCTTCGTGACCGCGTGCGCCGCTGGATGCCGCGCCCTCTTTGTATTTCCAGTGCGCTGCCACGCCAAGCTCAGACTCTTCGTGCATCTGGCGCGTACGGATTTGAATCTCAACCGTTTTCCCACCGGGGCCTAACACCACGGTGTGAATCGACTGGTAACCGTTCGGTTTCGGGTTTGCCACGTAATCGTCGAATTCATCCGGCAAATGGCGGAAATGGGTGTGGACGATACCCAGCGCCGCATAGCAGTCCTGCAAACGTTCGGCGACGATGCGCACCGCGCGCACATCGAACAGCTCGTCAAACGCCAGATGCTTCTTCTGCATTTTGCGCCAGATGCTGTAGATGTGTTTCGGTCGACCGTACACTTCCGCTTTAACGCCCTCTTCTTTGATGGAGGCGCGCAGCGTACCGACGAACTCATCGATGTAATGTTCGCGATCGATACGGCGCTCGTGCAGCAGCCTGGCAATGCGCTTGTATTCCGCGGGATGCAGGTAGCGGAAGCAGTAATCTTCCAACTCCCACTTCAGCTGACCAATACCGAGTCGGTTGGCCAGTGGGGCGTAGATGTTGGTACATTCTTTCGCCGCCAGCACGCGTTCATCTTCCGGTGCATCCTTCACTTCACGCAGGTGCGCAATACGCTCGGCGAGCTTGATGACCACGCAGCGGAAATCGTCGACCATCGCCAGCAGCATGCGACGAACGTTATCGACCTGCTCAGAGGAGACGGAATCGTTGTGGGTGGCTTTCAGCTGGCGAATAGCGGCCATGTCGCGCACGCCGTGGATAAGCGTGACGATAGATTTACCGGCGCTTTCCTCCAGCTTTTCTTCGCTGACCACATCACTCACCACCAGCGGGAACAACAGCGCCGCTCGCAGTGAATCGATATCCATGTTCAGCATGGAGAGGATTTCGACCATCTCAACGCCGCGCCACAGCAGCAGTTCAGCGTCAGGATAACCAAGGGTTTGTTCGCGACAATAGGTCCATGTCTCGGCTAAGCGCTCACACGACTGCTGGCTGGAAACGCCCAGGCTTGCTATCCATTTAACCGGATCAAACTCACCCGCTTTATTGAGATGTGCACTGCGTACCGCAACCATTGTCCTCTCCTTTAGAGCCTATCCCATTAGGCTATTTTTACAACAATTACGCCTACCGGGATAGGCTCTTCGGGACCGGGCCTGTCGGATTCGACAAGCCTTGATTCATTATTTGTGCTCGAACAGCACCATCGACTCCAGGTGCCCAGTGTGCGGGAACATGTCCAGCATTGCCAGACGCTGAATTTGATAGCCCGCCGCCAGCAGCACTTCGCTATCACGCGCCAGCGTCGCCGGATTACAGGATACATACACCACCCGAGCGGGGGCTAATTTTACGACATGCTGCATCACGCCCGGTGCGCCCGCGCGCGCAGGATCGAGTAAAACTTTGTCAAAACCGTTTTTCGCCCAGGCCTGCAGGGTGACATCTTCTTCAAGATTTTCGTGGAAGAAGGTCACATTGTGCAGATTATTCTGTTCTGCGTTCTGCTCACCTTTCTCGACCAGCGCGGGCACGCCTTCCACGCCCACCACGCTTGCAGCGCGTTTTGCCAGCGGCAGCGTAAAGTTGCCCATCCCGCAAAACAGATCCAAAACGCGGTCCTGAGGCTGAACATCAAGCCACGCCAGCACCGTTTCTACCATCCGCTGATTCACGCCGTCGTTGACCTGAATAAAATCGCGTGGACTGAACGTTAAGCGTAGCCCGTCTGAACTGTACCAGGGCAATTCGCCGTTAACGTGTTCAACACTATCGCTTTGTGGTGCCAGCCACAGGGCCAGCGAGTGTGAATGCGAAAACTGTTCCAGTTTTGTTTTATCCGCCGACGAAAGTGGCGCGGTATGGCGCAATACCATCAGCGGACCGTTATCAGCCTGCACCAGCTCCACGTGTCCTAAATGACGAATACCCGAAAGCGACGCCAGACAGTCGCGCACCACAGGCAGCAGTGCCTCAAGCGTGGGCACCAGCACAGGGCATTGCGTGACCTCGACGATATCGTTCGAGCCAGCCTTGCGAAAACCCATCTGCAAATGCTGGGTCTTCGGTTGATAATTCACGCTCAGACGTGCACGACGGCGGTAGCCCCACGGCATCGCCGAGAGTACATCATCCACGTCATGTTTCATCATGCGCGCCAGCGCCGCCTGCTTGCTGTGCTGTTGCAGCGCCACGCTGGCATGTTGCTGCTGGCAGCCACCGCATACGCCAAAATGCGGACAGCGCGGTTTTTCGCGTTCCGGGCTGTCGTTCAGTCGACGTTTTACCTGTCCGCGCGCATACTGTTTTTTATCTTCGGTGATGCGAATTTCCGCGCCCTCATCGGGCAGCAAGCCGTTGATAAACAGTGTTTTCCCGTTATGGTGCGCTACCCCCTGGCCGAAAGGGTCAAGGTCGCTCACCGTCACGGTTATGATCTCGCGCGTCGTCACGCGGCGTTTTGCAGAGTAGAATTGCGCCATTCAGAGATTTTTCTCAAACGAAGTATGTTAACCCTGATTCTCCCATAACGGACCTCCATGACCAACTACAGCCTGCGCGCGCGCATGATGATCCTGATCCTGGCCCCGACCGTCCTGATCGGTTTGCTGCTCAGCATTTTCTTTGTCGTTCACCGCTACCATGACCTGCAGCGTCAGCTGGAAGACGCCGGGGCCAGCATCATTGAGCCACTCGCGGTCTCCAGTGAATATGGCATGAACTTACAAAACCGTGAGTCAATAGGACAGCTCATTAGCGTCCTGCACCGCCGCCATTCTGACATCGTGCGGGCAATTTCGGTGTATGACGAACACAACAGGCTGTTCGTTACGTCCAACTACCATCTTGACCCGAGCGAGTTGCAGTTGCCGAAAGGCGCGCCGCTCCCGAACCGTCTCAGCGTCTCGCGCAGCGGCGATAAGATGATCCTGCGTACGCCAATTGTGTCCGAAAGTTATTCCCCGGATGAATCGCCGACTTCGGAAGCCAAAACGCCGATCAACACGCTCGGTTACGTGGCGCTGGAGCTCGATCTGCGCTCCGTGCGGCTGCAACAATACAAAGAGATTTTCATCTCCAGCGTAATGATGCTGTTCTGTATCGGCATTGCGCTGATTTTCGGCTGGCGTCTGATGCGCGACGTCACCGGTCCGATTCGCAACATGGTGAATACCGTTGACCGCATTCGTCGTGGCCAGCTCGACAGTCGTGTGGAAGGCTTCATGCTCGGCGAACTCGATATGCTCAAGAACGGCATCAACTCGATGGCGATGTCGCTGGCGGCCTATCACGAAGAGATGCAGCACAACGTCGACCAGGCCACGTCCGATCTGCGGGAAACCCTTGAGCAGATGGAGATTCAGAACGTCGAGCTGGATTTGGCGAAGAAACGCGCCCAGGAAGCGGCACGTATTAAATCTGAATTCCTCGCCAACATGTCACACGAGCTGCGCACCCCGCTCAACGGCGTGATTGGGTTTACTCGGCTGACGCTCAAAACCGACCTCAATTCGACCCAGCGCGACCACCTCAATACCATTGAACGCTCGGCGAACAACCTGCTGACCATCATCAACGACGTACTGGACTTCTCTAAACTGGAAGCCGGTAAGCTGGTTCTGGAAAGCATTCCGTTCCCGTTGCGCAATTCGCTGGATGAAGTGGTGACGCTGCTCGCCCATTCAGCCCATGATAAAGGGCTTGAGCTGACGCTGAACATCAAAAGCGACGTGCCAGATAACGTCATTGGCGACCCGCTACGACTGCAGCAAGTCATTACCAATCTGGTCGGTAACGCGATTAAATTTACCGAAAATGGCAACATTGACGTGCTGGTAGAAAAACGCGCGCTGAGCAACACCAAAGTACAAATTGAAGTGCAGATCCGCGACACCGGCATCGGTATTCCTGAGCGCGATCAGTCGCGTCTGTTCCAGGCTTTCCGCCAGGCGGATGCCAGCATTTCACGGCGCCACGGCGGGACCGGCCTGGGCCTGGTGATCACCCAGCGTTTAGTGAAAGAAATGGGTGGCGATATTTCCTTCCACAGCCAGCCAAATCGCGGTTCAACGTTCTGGTTCCACATCAATCTGGATCTCAATCCGAACGTCGTATCCGAAAGCCTGATGACCGCCTGCCTGACGGGGAAACGCCTGGCCTATGTAGAAGCCAACGCCTCCGCCGCGCAGTGCACGCTGGATATTCTGGCGACTACGCCGCTGGACGTGGTGTACAGCCCGACCTTCTCGGCGCTGCCAGAAGACCGTTACGATATTCTGCTGATTGCGGTGCCGGTATCGATGCGTGATTTAAACATGCACGCTGACAAACTCGAACAGGCTTATCGCATGACCGACTTCCTGCTGCTGGCGCTACCGTGCCACGCGCAGGTGAACGCCGAACAACTCAAACAGAACGGCGCGGCGGCTTGTCTGCTAAAACCGTTAACCTCTACCCGCCTGCTACCTGCGCTGACGGAATACTGCCGTGTGAATCAGACCCTGGCTGTTCCCAACGGTCAGGCCGCGCGGCTGGGTATGACGGTGATGGCGGTAGATGATAACCCGGCGAACTTAAAGCTTATCGGCGCGCTTCTGGAAGATCAGGTGCAAAACGTTGAGCTGTGCGACAGCGGTCAGGAGGCGATTAACCGCGCCAAACAGATGCAGTTCGACCTGATTTTGATGGATATTCAGATGCCGGATATGGACGGCATTCGCGCCTGCGAACTGATACACCAGCTGCCGCATCAGCAGCAAACGCCAGTGATTGCGGTGACTGCCCACGCCATGGCCGGGCAAAAGGAGAAACTGCTGAGTGCCGGGATGAACGACTATCTGGCGAAGCCTATCGAAGAGAGCAAACTGCGAAACCTGCTGCTGCGCTATAAGCCAGGGCTGAGCATTCCGAAGCCTGAAGTGAACGAGCCGCACCCGCCGGTGAATCTGAATACCACCCTCGACTGGTCGCTGGCGCTGCGTCAGGCGGCCAATAAGCAAAATCTGGCGCGAGACATGCTGCATATGCTGGTCGATTTCCTGCCAGAAATCCGCAACAAAGTGGAAGAGCAACTGGTGGGTGAGAAGCCTGAGGATTTGGTGGACGCGATTCACAAACTGCATGGCAGCTGTGGTTATAGCGGCGTGCCGCGTTTAAAAAATCTTTGCCATTTGATAGAAGGCCAGCTGCGCAATGGCGTTGCGCCAGACGAACTGGAGCCGGAGTTTCTTGAGCTGTTGGACGAGATGGATAACGTGGCAAGGGAAGCGAAATTGATTTTGGGGTGACAGAGTACGCTGATGCCCAAGAGGATGGGGGCTGGTTAACGGATTCAGGAATGGGTGGCGCGTTTTGCCCTTCGGTTGAAGGGCAAACGGATCAGCTAAGCAGCGTGGCCCAGTGTTCAACCCACGGGTTGGAGACCGTTTCGGGTTCAGGATCTTCACTGGCGTCGATCATCAGCATTTCGCCGATACGCTGTGCGCCCTGCTCTTGCAGCAACGCATCGAAGCGCTTACCGCCGCCGCAGAAATGCGAGTAGGTGCTATCGCCGAGAGCGATAATACCGTAGCGCAGATGCGGCTGGTACATATCGAGAATGCCCTGATACAGCGGCACAATGCTGTCCGGCAGGTCGCCCTGGCCGGTAGTGGAGGTGACCACCAGTGCATATTTCCCCTGATAAGATTCCCAGTCGCTGACTTCAGGATCTTCAAATACCTGTGCTTTGTGACCCTGAGCCGCAAGGATCGTCTGCGCTTCTTCCGCCACCAGCAGCGCGTTTCCGTACATGGTGCCGACAAAAATGCCTACATCCGCCATTACTTTTCTCCCTGAATCATTCAGTTATGAGGTCATCCTGACTGTTGTCCGGCGTAAACTCAACCCTTTCAACGTCGGGGAGAAGTCCACGCCAGCCGAAATGTGACATTGCCTGCATCCAGACATCATCCAGGCTTGCACGGATAACCAGTGGCTCGCCGGTAAACGGGTGCGTGAGGTGCAGTTCGCTGGCATGCAGCATTAAGCGATCGCAGCCAAAGTTTTCCGCCGCACTTCGGTTCTGGCGTAAATCGCCGTGTTTACTGTCGCCGAGGATCGGGTGACGCAGATGGCTCATGTGACGACGCAGCTGATGCTTGCGCCCAGTTTTCGGTTCCAGTTCGACCAGACCGTAGCGCGTGGTCGGGTAACGCCCGGTCGGCACCGGCATTTCAACCGTCGCCAGACCGCGATAGTGCGTCACCGCAGGCTGAGCTTCTTTGTCATCACGGGCAAATTTATCCGCGATTTTGTCCAGTTCTTCCACCAGCGGGTAGTCGAGCAATTCCTCTTCCATCAGCCAGCCGCGCACGATGGCGTGGTAGCGTTTCTGGATCTGGTGTTGCTCAAACTGCTGTGAAAGACGACGGCCCGCTTCGCTCGATAACCCCATCAGCAGCACGCCGGACGTAGGTCTGTCGAGACGATGAACGGTAAAAACATGCTGACCAATCTGGTCGCGCACGGTTTGCATGACCACCACTTTTTCATCGCGATCGAGCCAACTGCGGTGAACTAACCAGCCTGACGGTTTATTAACGGCGACCAGCCATTCGTCCTGATAGAGGATCTCGATCATCAATCATCCACGCCCGCAAATAGGGTATCTAGCTGCTCAAGCTCCGGCAGAATAATGGCGCGGAAAGGATGGCTCGCATCCATGGCAATTTCATAATAGGGCGCAACGGCGAAGCTCTGCGGCAGCGGCTGCTCGTTGTCGATCAGCTGGTGCATGCGTGGCAGCAGCACCCATTGCAGCCACTCCAGTGGCTCCAGCGTATCCATGCAGAAAGGTTGTGTGCTTTCGAAAACGCTGGCGTCAGGTGCGGTGTCCTGCCAGTGCTGATGCTCGCGCAGCTGCGCTTCAATAGCATTAAGGCGCTGGCGAACGCGGTCGTGATGGGTCATGAAAACCTCGGAAAATACGTCGAAATGAAAATCTGTGGCGCAGGATATCATCGGTGGCGAGGAAATAAAAAAGGGAGCACTGTTTGCACAGTGCTCCCGGTTCGTTTCGCAGCAGTCCAGCTACCTTTGTTGCTCCCTGCTCATCCGTGAAAACTTTTCCTATGGTCTCCTGACCTGTTCATCCATAAACTATTGCATCCTGCTCGCACCACCCCGATGCGATTCGACTTATCCGTAAGTTTGTCCTGATCTTCCTGATCCGCCGGGCATCCTGACCGGTTCTCTTTCTCCATCCTGGAGGTGTCCGTTAACGCATCCTGCGTAATCCTTTCGCTTCGATCCAGAAGCCTGTCCTTGCAGCACCATCCTGGTGTATCCCGCTGAAACGTCATCATCCTGATGTTCGTTTCGTTTCGCGACTCCCTGTCGACGTGTATAGAATCCTCTATTACGCTTCGTCTTACAAGCCTCTTGTAAGACAACACACCTGTCTCTTTTCATATGAAAGCTAAGACTTTTAACTCTAAGCCTTTGATAAAAATAGAATAGGTATTGGACGAAGCGGTAATCTCGGGCTTACACGCTGGCGATCTCTCACAAGGTTTGTAAGAGATGTCTCACAAGGACGCCAGGCATATGGATTACAAAAGAGGCTCAAGGTGGCTGAGGAAACTCGCGACAGACGCAGAAAGCGTGGTGCGATTGCGGGTGCCAAGGGTCTCGAGGACCACTTCGCCCGTGAGATTACAGACGGAAACGACATCCAGCTCGCTGTCGAGCGTACCAATAAACAACGTCGGTGGAAGCTTCAGACGTTTCTGCGTGACCAGATGACCAATCAGGTTTTCCTGCACTCGCTGAAAATCATCCGGGCTCCAGACCTGCAGCAGCGTAAGCTGACGCTCGCCGAACGTTGCAGGCATGTCACCGGCAAACTGGCTGGTATAATAAGTTTGAAGCGGCTGTTGTACCACAATGTCCATCGCCCTTTCAACCGCTTCCAGAGTCGGTTCAAGATTGAACGGCTGAGGCTGCCAGAAGACCGCGTCGTCATCGGTGGACGTCACGCAGGGTGAAGGAACGCCGTGCAGCTCTTCGCTTCGCGGCAGCGTGCCATGGCGTTGCTGCCATGCGTTGCAATAACGTTGGGTAAATGCCTGTAAGGCTCTCGCGGTCTGCTGATCCACTGCTTTCTCTCTCCAGGTCAACCAGGATAAACTCAGTCCATAGTCTACCTGCTTTATGACGGTGAAACATGTCTTCTTATGAAAACCACCAGGCGCTGTCTGGCCTGACGCTCGGTAAATCAACTGATTACCACGATATTTATGACGCCAGCCTGCTGCAACCAGTGCCGCGCAGCTTAAACCGCGATCCGCTCGGGCTGCACGCCGGTAACCTGCCATTCCACGGAGGCGATATCTGGACGCTGTACGAGCTTTCCTGGCTGAATACAAAAGGATTACCGCAGGTTGCCGTCGGCCACGTTGCGCTGAGCGACACCAGCATTAATCTGGTGGAATCCAAAAGCTTTAAGCTGTATTTGAATAGCTTCAACCAGACCCGTTTCGCTAACTGGGAAGAGGTTCGCGCCACGCTGGAGCGCGACCTGCGCCATTGCGCCCAGGGCGATGTGACCGTCGCGTTATACCGTATAGATGAAATGGAAGGTCAGCCGATTGCCCATTTCCACGGGGCTTGCATTGACGAACAGGACATCGACATCGACAGCTACGAATTCAGCGCCGATTACCTGCAGGATGCCGCCGGCGGGAAAGTGGTAGAAGAGACACTGGTCAGCCATCTGTTGAAATCAAACTGCCTGATTACCCATCAGCCGGACTGGGGTTCAGTGCAAATCCAGTATCGTGGGCCTCAAATCAACCGTGAAAAACTGCTGCGTTACCTGGTCTCTTTCCGCCATCACAACGAGTTTCACGAACAGTGCGTCGAGCGTATCTTCAATGACATTCAGCGCTTCTGCCAGCCTGAAACCCTCAGCGTATACGCGCGTTACACGCGTCGAGGCGGACTCGACATCAACCCGTGGCGTAGCAATACCGATTTCGTCCCGGCCATCGGGCGCCTGGTTCGCCAGTAACATAAATAATTTCAAAATAAAGCGCGGCTTCGGTCGCGCTTTCTCTTGTTAAAATCTGATCGGCAAGGCTATTGTAATCATTAGGGAAGACGTTATTCGTCCCGTAAGGAGTTCACTTGATTACACATATTAGCCCGCTTGGCTCAATGGATATGCTGTCGCAGCTGGAAGTCGATATGCTGAAAAGCAACGCCAGCAGCGATTTGTACCAGCTGTTCCGCAACTGTTCACTGGCAGTGCTCAACTCAGGCAGTCTGACCGACAACAGCAAAGAACTGCTGTCACGCTTTGAAAGTTTTGAAATCAACGTGCTGCGCCGCGAGCGCGGTGTAAAACTGGAACTGATTAATCCGCCGGAAGATGCCTTCGTTGACGGGCGCATCATCCGCTCCCTGCAGGCGAACCTGTTTGCCGTCTTACGCGATATTCTGTTTGTTTACGGACAAATCCATAACACCGTCCGCTTTCCGAACCTCGACCTGGAAAGTTCGACCCACATTACCAACCTGGTGTTTTCGATCCTGCGTAACGCCCGGGCACTGCACGTCGGTGAAGCGCCGAGTATGGTGGTGTGCTGGGGCGGTCACTCCATCAATGAAAACGAATATCTCTATGCTCGCCGCGTCGGCACTCAGCTTGGCCTGCGCGAACTGAACATCTGCACCGGCTGCGGCCCGGGTGCAATGGAAGCGCCGATGAAAGGCGCCGCCGTTGGTCATGCTCAGCAGCGTTACAAAGAAGGCCGCTTTATCGGCATGACCGAGCCGTCGATCATCGCCGCTGAACCGCCGAACCCGCTGGTGAACGAACTGATCATCATGCCGGATATCGAAAAGCGTCTGGAAGCATTCGTGCGTCTTGCCCACGGGATAATCATCTTCCCGGGCGGCGTGGGCACTGCGGAAGAGTTGCTGTACCTGCTGGGGATCCTGATGAACCCGGCCAACAAAAACCAGGTTCTGCCGCTTATCCTCACCGGTCCGAAAGAAAGCGCGGACTACTTCCGCGTGCTGGACGATTTCATCGTGCATACGCTTGGTGAAGCGGCCCGCCGCCACTACCGCATTATTGTGGATGACGCCGTCGAAGTGGCGCGTCAGATGAAAAAAGCGATGCCGCTGGTAAAAGAGAATCGCCGCGACACCGGAGATGCGTACAGCTTCAACTGGTCAATCCGTATCGCGCCGGACTTGCAACAGCCGTTCGAACCGACGCACGAAAACATGGCGAACCTGAAACTTTATCCGGACCAACCGGTGGAAGTGCTGGCCGCTGACCTGCGCCGTGCCTTCTCGGGCATTGTGGCGGGTAACGTGAAAGAAGTGGGCATTCGAGCGATTGAACAGTTCGGGCCGTACAAAATTCACGGTGACAGCGAAATGATGCGCCGGATGGACAACATGCTGCAAAGCTTCGTCGCACAGCATCGTATGAAACTGCCAGGCTCAGCCTACATTCCCTGCTACGAAATCTGTTCCTGATCCTCTCTTCCTGACCCCAGGGCGGCGCATAGCCGCCCTTCTTTTATCTCCAATACCAATCGATTGCGTCCACGAACTAAGCGGCAAATATTCATTTAAATTATGTTAATGCGCGCAAAACATCTGTTTTTGTCACTTTTTTCAGCAAAAGATACATTTTAGTCGTACTAAACATTCATGTTTAACACTGCCGACGATAGCTTTTACACCCATAAATCCCAGCTTATTTTAAAAAATCAGCCTGATGGTCTAATAACCTTCCATCTTAAAGTGTTTTATTGCATTTGGGATCGAGATCACTGATACATTGATAACTTAAATGTATCTTTCCGGCCGAAAACAATCACGGGCAAAAATCATAAGAAAACCCCGTTTTACACGAATTTATTTTACCGTCAGCCACTTATTCATTGGATTTGACTAAAAAACTGACAAATTGCTTCCTCCAGGAGATATAGATGGAAACCATTCAAACCAGCACCATAGTGTCGACAGAAAGTCGTACCGGATGGCGTAAGACGGATACGATGTGGATGCTGGGCCTTTACGGCACGGCTATCGGTGCGGGCGTTCTGTTCCTGCCAATCAACGCCGGTGTCGGCGGTATGATCCCATTGATCATCATGGCAATTCTTGCCTTCCCAATGACCTATTTCGCTCACCGTGGCCTGACTCGCTTCGTGCTGTCTGGTAAAAATCCGGGCGAAGACATCACCGAAGTCGTTGAAGAACACTTTGGTATCGGCGCAGGTAAACTGATTACCCTGCTGTACTTCTTCGCTATCTACCCAATCCTGTTGGTGTACAGCGTGGCTATCACTAACACCGTTGAAAGCTTCATGACCCACCAGCTGGGAATGACGCCGCCACCGCGTGCCATTCTGTCTCTGATTCTGATTGTCGGCATGATGACCATCGTGCGCTTCGGCGAACAGATGATCGTTAAAGCGATGAGCATCCTGGTGTTCCCGTTTGTTATCGCGCTGATGGTGCTGGCGTGCTACCTGATCCCACAATGGAACGGCGCGGCGCTGGAAACGCTGTCTTTGAGCAGCGAAACAACCGGCAAAGGCCTGTGGATGACCCTGTGGCTGGCGATCCCGGTAATGGTGTTCTCCTTTAACCACTCACCGATCATCTCTTCCTTTGCTGTGGCAAAACGCGAAGAGTACGGAGACGATGCTGAGAAGAAGTGCTCCAAAATTCTGGCCTTCGCGCACATCATGATGGTTCTGACCGTCATGTTCTTCGTGTTCAGCTGCGTGCTGAGCCTGTCTCCGGTGGATCTGGCTTCCGCGAAAGAACAGAACATCTCGATTCTGTCTTATCTGGCAAACCACTTTAACGCTCCGCTGATTGCCTGGATGGCACCGATTATCGCCATCATCGCCATCACCAAATCCTTCCTTGGCCACTACCTGGGCGCACGTGAAGGCTTTAACGGCATGGTGATTAAATCTCTGCGTAGCCGCGGTAAAACCATTGAAGTAAGCCGTCTGAACAAGATGACTGCAGTGTTCATGCTGGTAACGACCTGGATTGTCGCGACGCTGAACCCAAGCATCCTTGGCATGATTGAGACTCTGGGCGGCCCGATTATCGCGATGATCCTGTTCCTGATGCCGATGTACGCCATCCAGAAAGTCCCTGCGATGCGCAAATACAGCGGCCACGTCAGCAACGTATTTGTGGTCATCATGGGCCTCATCGCCATCTCCGCGATTTTCTACTCCCTGTTCGGTTAATCCCCCGCGCCGCCTACGGGCGGCGCTTTTCTTTCTGGCAATGGACGCATCATGATCAGCGTATTCGATATTTTCAAAATCGGTATTGGTCCTTCCAGCTCCCACACCGTGGGGCCAATGAAAGCGGGTAAACAATTCACGGATGACCTCATTTCGCGCGAGATCCTGACCGACATCACCCGCGTGGTGGTGGATGTATACGGTTCGCTCTCCCTGACCGGAAAGGGCCACCACACCGATATCGCCATCATTATGGGCCTGGCGGGTAACCTGCCGGATACCGTTGATATCGATTCAATCCCGTCATTCATTCAGGATGTGAACACGCATGGCCGACTGCTGCTGGCGAACGGTGAACACGAAGTCGAGTTCCCGGTAGATCAGTGCATGAACTTCCATGCCGACAATCTTTCCCTGCATGAGAACGGTATGCGCATTACCGCGCTAAGCGGCGAAAATGTCGTTTACAGCCAGACGTATTACTCCATCGGCGGCGGTTTTATCGTTGATGAAGACCATTTCGGCCAGAGCAACAGCGCGCCGGTTTCGGTTCCTTATCCCTACAAAAACGCCGCCGATTTGCAGCGCCATTGCCAGGAAAGCGGCCTGTCGCTGTCCGGCCTGATGATGCAAAACGAACTGGCGCTGCACAGCAAAGAAGAGCTTGAGCAGCACTTTAATGCGGTGTGGGACGTAATGCGCAGCGGCATTGAACGCGGCATCACCACCGAAGGCGTGCTGCCAGGTAAACTGCGCGTGCCGCGCCGCGCCGCCGCACTGCGCCGGATGTTAGTGAGCCAGGACAAAACCACCAGTGATCCCATGGCGGTGGTGGACTGGATCAACATGTTTGCGCTGGCGGTAAACGAAGAGAACGCCGCCGGTGGCCGCGTCGTGACTGCGCCAACTAACGGCGCCTGCGGGATTGTTCCGGCAGTTCTCGCGTACTACGACAAGTTTATCCGTGAAGTGAATGCGAATTCGCTGGCGCGCTACATGCTGGTGACCAGCGCGATTGGCTCACTCTACAAAATGAATGCCTCTATTTCCGGTGCGGAAGTGGGCTGTCAGGGCGAAGTCGGTGTGGCCTGTTCCATGGCGGCGGCGGGCCTGGCGGAACTGCTGGGCGGAAGCCCGACGCAGGTGTGCATCGCGGCTGAAATCGGCATGGAGCATAACCTCGGTTTAACCTGCGACCCGGTCGCTGGTCAGGTTCAGGTGCCGTGTATCGAACGTAATGCGATTGCCTCGGTGAAAGCGGTCAATGCCGCGCGTATGGCACTGCGCCGTACCAGCGAGCCGCGCGTGTGCCTCGATAAAGTCATCGAAACCATGTACGAAACTGGCAAAGACATGAACGCCAAATACCGCGAAACCTCTCGCGGCGGCCTGGCGATGAAGATTGTTACCTGCGATTAAACGCGCCTCAGACGCCTCGTTTTGCGAGGCGCCTTCCCGAATTCCCGCCGTTACATAGCCTCATTATCTTCACGGTGTTACCCTACGCGCATTGCTATCAAGGAGGGTAACCGTGGCCATTCATCTGCTTATTGTCGACGCACTGAATCTCATTCGCCGTATTCATGCGGTCCAGGGTTCACCCTGCGCGGATACCTGCCTGCACGCGCTGCAGCAGCTGATTGTACACAGCCAGCCGACGCACGCCGTCGCGGTGTTTGACGACGAAGCCCGTAACCAGAGCTGGCGCCACCAACGTTTGCCGGATTACAAAGCCGGACGCTCACCGATGCCGGAAGATTTGCATGCGGAAATGGACAACATTCGCAGCGTCTTTGAGCAGCACGGCGTGCGCTGCTGGGGCTCTGCCGGCAATGAAGCCGACGATCTCGCCGCGACGCTTGCCGTGAAAGTCGCCGGCGCGGGGCATCAGGCCACTATCGTGTCAACGGACAAAGGCTACTGCCAGCTGCTTTCGCCCACTATTCGCATCCGTGATTACTTCCAGAAACGCTGGCTCGACGCACCGTTTATTGCCCAGGAGTTTGGCGTTACGCCGCAACAGCTCCCGGACTATTGGGGGCTCGCCGGGATAAGCAGTTCAAAAGTGCCGGGCGTGGCGGGTATTGGCCCGAAAAGCGCCACCGAACTGCTGGCACAATTTCCAACGCTCGAAGCGATTTATCAGCATCTGGATGACGTGCCGGAGAAGTGGCGTAAAAAACTGAGTGAACATCAGGAGATGGCGTTTATCTGTCGCGACATTGCGAGGCTACAGACGGATATTCAGATAGATGGGAATTTGCAGCAGCTGCGGTTGGTGAAGTAGCTTCCTCGTCCGCGGTGTTTTTTAAGCCCGGCAAGCATAGCGCCGCCGGGCAAAGAAGGTTCAGGGGTAAAATTAACGCTCGTCGCGACGCCCACCCACTGCGGCCCAAAGACGACGGACGTGAACCGTCACTTCTTCTCGATCGTGGTAAAGCTGACGCGCCTGAATGTGCGCATTGATTCCGTGCTCATCGAGCTGCGCCTGAATGTATGCCAGATTCTGCGACACTTCTTCATAACGCTTTTTCATCGGCAACTTCAGGTTGAAAATGGTTTCACGACACCAGCCATTGACCAGCCACTGCGCCATCAGCGCGGCAACTTTGGCCGGTTTCTCGACCATATCGCACACCATCCACGAAATGTTGCTGCGGGTTGGGCGATAGCGGAATCCATCTTCACGCAGCCAGGTCACCTGCCCGGTGTCCATCAGGCTTTGCGCCATCGGGCCGTTATCGACAGACGACACCCACATGTTGCGTTGGACCAGCTGATAGGTCCAGCCCCCCGGGCACGCCCCCAAATCCACCGCATACATGCCGTTTGCCAGACGCTCGTCCCACTCATCGGCAGGAATAAAGACGTGGAACGCTTCTTCCAGTTTGAGCGTGGAGCGGCTCGGTGCCTCGGACGGGAATTTGAGGCGCGGAATACCCATGTAGTACGGGGAGTTGTTGGTCGTCAGCGAGTAACCGACGTAGCAGCAGCCCGGCGCGATAAAGAACACATGCACCACCGGACGCTTAGGCGTGTCATAGCCCGCCAGCACGTTCACTTCACGCAGCGCCGAACGCAGCGGCACGGTGAACTTACGGCAGAACTTCATCAGCTCTTTGCTTTCGTTGGTATCAGCAACTTCAACACGCAGATCGCCACCTTTCTCAACCACGCCCACCAGCATCCCGACCACCGGAGTGATACGGTCTTCCGGTGGAAGGTCAGTCAGCAGTTCGCAGGCCACAAACATCTGACGGGCGAAAATCAGTGAGCTGAACGGCAATTCACGGATCAGTTTCTCCGCATCGTCCGGCTGATAGCACTCGAAAATCACATAGCCCGAGTTCTCTTTAACTCGGGCAAAACCAAATACGCCAAGGCGTGACGCCTTGTCAGAAATCTCTGCTGCGCACTCTTTCTCAAAACCCTGACGGCTGTAGAGGACAACCTTATTCATGCGCGACACCTTTACGCTTTAAACGAATAGCACCAATGAGCATCAGCACCCAACCGGCGAGGAAGCATACGCCACCTACCGGAGTAACAAAGGCCCACAGGCGTAAATGCGACAGCGCCAGACAATACAGGCTGCCGCTGAAAAATACGGTTCCCAGCGCCATAAATACGCTGCTCCAGTAGAACCAGATACTGATCCGGCGCTGCATAGCGACCGCCAGACCGAAAATCGCCAGGGTATGGAACGCCTGATATTCGAGACCGGTCTGGATCCAGCCCATCTCAACCACGCCGAGCGATTTACTTAAAACATGTGCGCCGAACGCACCCAAGGCAACAAAAACGAAGCCAC
Organism: Scandinavium hiltneri; assembly: GCF_024764835.1. GTDB lineage: Bacteria > Pseudomonadota > Gammaproteobacteria > Enterobacterales > Enterobacteriaceae > Scandinavium > Scandinavium hiltneri. Next base: position 192,242 of record NZ_JALIGE010000067.1, read on the forward strand.
TGATAGCGGCAAAAATCAGCATGAAGCGACTGGTCATGTCATTACCCTAAATTCATTTATTGTTCGTAACGGAAGCGGAATTTTTCTTGCTCGCTTGCCGCCTTCGCCAGTATCCACTGGCGGAATGCAGCTATTTTACCCAGTTCCGCCTGGCTGTCATGGCAAACGAGGTAAAACGCATTCTTGCTGACCAGCACATCATTAAACGGGCAGACCAAACGGCCCGCCTCAATTTCGGACTGCGCCATCACGTTGTTGGCCAGTGCTACCCCTTGTCCATGGATAGCCGCCTGCAGCACCATCGCGCTGTGGCTGAAAATCGGTCCCTGTTGAACATTGATATGATTTAAGCCCAACTGGCGAGTATACGTTTGCCAGTCGCGACGAGAAGCATCATGCAATAGCGTATGTTGCGCCAGATCCGCAGGCGTCTTCAACGCCTTCTCACCGGTGAGTAACAACGGCGAGCAAACGGGAAGCAGATATTCGGCGTACAATTTTTCGACACGCAGACCGGGCCAGTTACCGCGCCCATAAAAAATCGCCACGTCGACATCGTCCGCCAGCTTATCTTCCTGACGGTCCACGGCCTGGATCCTGACGTCGATTCCCGGATAAGCTGAGTTAAAGCTTGTAAGACGAGGCACCAGCCATTGAATGGCAAAACTTGGCAACATACTGACCGTCAGTGCGCCTTTGGCACTGCGCGCCTGCAGTTTACGCGTTGCTTCGGTTAATTGCGAAAAGATCTCTTTGATATCCTGGAAATAGCTCTGCCCTTCTTCGGTCAGCAAAAGCGAACGATTGCGGCGGCGAAAGAGTTTCAGGCCCAGGAAATCCTCGAGTGACTTGATCTGATGGCTTACTGCGGCCTGAGTCACAAAGAGCTCATCGGCGGCGCGAGTGAAGCTGAGATGGCGGGCAGCGGCATCAAATACACGTAATGCATTCAGAGGTGGTAAACGCTTCGACATGGTTGTTTTAGCTTAGATGTTAACTAGTTTTAACAATTAGATTACATCATGTAACCTATTAGTTTTTTTTATCTGAGCCATTATAATTTGTCCGTTGAGCTTCTACCAGCAAATACCTATAGTGGCGGCACTTCCTGAGCCGGAACGAGAAGCTTTTTTCGGAATGCGTGTTCTGATGGGCTTTTGGCTTACGGTTGTGATGTTGTGTTGTTGTGTTTGCAATTGGTCTGGAGTTCAGACCTCGGTAGCGAGACTACCCCCTTTTCACTTCCTGTACATTTACCCTGTCTGTCCATAGTGATTAATGTAGCACCGCCATATTGCGGTGCTTTTTTTTGCTTTAAATTCAAGCGTTAGTTATCCATTTCGACCATTTCTTTCACGTCGGTACGGTTGATTTGCTGCTTGTTACCGTTCGCATCTTTATACGAAATCATCCCGGTATCACTGTCCGTTTGCGGCTTACCATCAGCGATAATGGTACGGCCATCATTGGTATGCATCACATAGTTGGGGCCAGAACAGGCGCTCAGGGCAAACGTCAGCATACAGGCAGAAATGATTGCGGCAGTCTTGTTCATGTTTTTCTCCTTTAGCGTTTAATGCTGGATTTAAAGCTTCAATTAACAGGCTAAAACAATCGCCTAACATAATTCAGCATAACGCACTGTCAGCACTTCGCCACAAATACCGGAGAATTCTGAGGGTTACTCCTGGCCTTGCTCTGCCGCGAAATATGCGCGACGATCCCAGGACTGGAATGAGGAAAACCATGAACGCATTCAACCCGGCGCAGTTTCGCGCCCAGTTTCCGGCGCTGAGCGATGCCGGGGTCTATCTCGACAGCGCCGCCACCGCGCTAAAACCGCAGGCCGTCATTGACGCCAGCCATCAGTTTTACAGCCTGAGCGCAGGCAACGTACACCGCAGCCAGTTTGCCGCCGCGCAAAAGCTGACTGCGCGTTATGAGGAGGCCCGCACGCAGGTCGCCACACTGATTAACGCGCCTGACGGCAAAAACATTGTCTGGACTCGTGGTTCCACTGAGGCCATTAACATGGTCGCGCAATGTTATGCCCGCCCACGCCTCAAGCCTGGCGATGAAATTATTGTCAGCGAGGCTGAACACCATGCGAATCTGGTTCCGTGGCTGATGGTGGCGGAACAAACCGGCGCGCAGGTGATTAAGCTGCCACTGGGCGCTGGCCACCTGCCGGATGTCGAACAGCTTTCCTCATTAATCTCCTCCCGAAGTCGTATTCTGGCGCTGGGCCAGATGTCCAACGTCACCGGCGGCTGTCCGGATCTGGCGCGCGCAATCCAACTGGCTCATGCCGCAGGCATAGTGGTCATGGTTGATGGCGCCCAGGGTGTGGTGCATTTCCCGGCCGACGTTCAGGCGCTGGATATCGACTTCTATGCCTTTTCCGGTCACAAGCTGTATGGCCCGACAGGCATCGGCGCACTGTACGGTAAACAGGAATTGCTGGACGACATGACGCCGTGGCTCGGCGGCGGCAAGATGATTACTGAAGTCACTTTCGACGGATTCAAAACCCAGCCGGTGCCGTATCGTCTTGAGGCGGGAACGCCCAACGTCGCTGGCGTCATTGGCCTCAGCGCTGCGCTGGAGTGGCTGAGTGAACTCGATATTGTGCAAGCGGAAAGCTGGAGTCGCGGACTGGCGACGCTTGCCGAAGACGAACTCTCGCGCCGCCCCGGCTTTCGCTCGTTCCGCTGTCAGGATTCCAGCCTGCTGGCGTTTGATTTCGACGGCGTGCACCACAGCGATATGGTGACATTATTGGCAGGGTACGGCATCGCCCTGCGCGCCGGGCAGCACTGTGCCCAACCGTTACTGGCGGCGTTAGGCGTCAGCGGCACACTGCGCGCCTCATTTGCACCGTATAATACGCAGGAAGATGTTCATGCATTGGTGAACGCCGTTGACCGCGCTCTTGATTTACTGGTGGATTAAATGACAAGCCCCGCTCTCGCCGGACACCCGTTTGGCACGACCGTCACGCAAGAGACATTGCGTCAGATTTTTGTCCCGCTGAACCAGTGGGAAGACAAATACCGTCAGCTGATCCTGCTCGGGAAACAACTGCCTGCGCTGCCAGAGGAATTCAAGGCTGAAGCGGACGAAATTGCCGGATGTGAAAACCGTGTCTGGCTCGGCCACACGCGTCTGCCGCAGGGCACCCTACATTTTTACGGCGACAGCGAAGGCAGGATCGTTCGGGGATTATTAGCCGTGTTGTTGACGGCCATTGAAGGCAAAAGCGCGGATCAACTGCTGGAGTGCGATCCGCTGACGTTTTTCGATGAGCTAGGACTGCGCACTCAGCTCAGCGCATCCCGCAATCAGGGGCTGAATGCGCTGCGCGACGCAGTACTCAACGCCGCGCAATCGGCTTAACTCTGGCGTTCCGCCTTCGCTAACATTTTCTTCAGCGCATGGGACACCGCGACGAAGCCGAACGTCGCGGTCACCATCGTCGCCGCGCCAAAGCCGGAGGCACAATCCATTCTCTTCGGCCCTTCAGCAGTGCTTTTCATCGCACACACTGAGCCATCAGATTGCGGATACACCAGCGCCTCAGTAGAAAACACACAGTCTACGCCCAGCTTCCCTTTGCCGTTCTTCACCACCCCGAAATCACTCTTCAGACGCTCGCGCAGTTTTGCCGCCAGCGGATCCTGAATCGTTTTCGCCAGATCGGCGACCTGGATCTGGGTCGGATCGATTTGCCCGCCTGCCCCGCCGGTTGTGACCAGCGGCACTTTGTAACGACGACAGTATGAGATCAGCGCCGCTTTCGGACGCACGCTGTCGATGGCGTCAATCACGTAGCTAAAGCCCACCCCCATATATTCAGCAACGTTATCTGGCGTCACAAAATCATCGACGACGGTGACGCGGCATTCCGGGTTGATCTGACGAATACGCTCCGCCATCACCTCGGCTTTAGCGAGCCCGACGTTGCCACCGAGCGCGTGGATCTGCCGATTGGTATTGGTGACGCAAACGTCGTCCATATCAATCAGCGTAATCGCCCCGATACCGGTACGCGCCAGCGCTTCCGCCGCCCACGAGCCCACGCCGCCTATTCCAACGACGCACACGTGCGCTTCGGCAAACACCTGCAGCGCTTTTTCACCATATAAACGTGCCGTGCCGCCAAAACGTTGGCGCCAGGCATCGCTAAGAACGACTGACATAAAACCTCAAACTACTTGTTAACCGCTAAAGACATTACCGTTCCCGGCACCTGGTGCGCCACGCAGTACCCAAACGCGACCGTAATGGTTGTACCAGCCTGCACGATGGCCGGCGTCTGCACCAATACCCTGATAGATGTCGAAGTGCTGACCTTTGATTGCGCCGCCAACATCCAGTGCCACCATCAGACGCAGTTCGTAGCGACCGTTAAACTTACCGTTATTGTCCAGCTGCGGCACTTCAGCCAGCAGGGTGGTGCCCGGTGGAATAACGCTGCGATCCGACGCGACAGACGCACGGCCAATCAGCGGTACCGCGCTCGCCCCTTTCACCGGTGCAAACGACTGCGGCTTAAAGAACACGAATGACGGGTTCGCTTCTAATAAAGAGCGCACTTCCGCTTCACTATGGGTTTCGCCCCAGTGACGGATGGCCTGCATCGACATATCTTCTCTCTTCACTTCACCGCGGTCGATAAGCACTTTACCGATGCTGCGATACGGCCAGCCGTTTTTACCGGAGTAGCTAAAGAAGTTAAGCGGGGAGCCATCACCATAATCAATGTATCCGCTGCCCTGCACGTCCATGATGAAGTTATCCATCAGGGAGTTGCTGTAGGCGAGTATATAGTTGTCGCTCAGCGCACCCGCGTAGATTTCCGCGCGGGACGGCAGACGGCCGCGTTTCGGCGGCATCCGGTAAATCGGATACTGGAACTCACCCTGACGCGTGTGGCGTGCTTCTACGACCGGCGTGTAATAGCCGGTGAACTGCACGTTGCCGTAGTTATCTGCGCCCTGCATCTGCCAGGCGTCCAGACCATACTGCTTCAGGGTGCGGGTATCGCCCCCGGCCTGCAGCCATTGCTGAATAGCTGAGAACACACCGCTCTGGCTACCATAAAGGCGCGGCGATGCATTACGTATCTCATTAACCTGCTGGGAGAAGTCACCGGCGTTAATCGGTGCACCAACGGCATCCGGCTGGTTCACCAGGGAAAAAGGCTGGTTGAACGTTCCGTCCTTATATTGCTGACCGCGATCGGTCGGTTTGGAGGAACAGGCGGCGAGCATCGTCATCAGCGCACCTGTTGCCAGAATTTTTGTCCAACGTCCTTTCATGGTCTCTCATCTTCTTTCATCTGCTGAATGCGTGATGAAGATAACAAACCGCCAGGGCTATTGAAATGTGATAACGTGCCACGCGCCCCGTTTTGAGCAAAAAATATGCTACTTGTAGTGTTTTTATACACTCTTCATCATTTCTGCAAAAAAGGGTTGCATCAAAACGCGACCAGCGTATAGTGCGCTTCCACGGACGCGGGATGGAGCAGCCTGGTAGCTCGTCGGGCTCATAACCCGAAGGTCGTCAGTTCAAATCTGGCTCCCGCAACCAATTAAGAGATATAGAAAGTGTGTAGAAAGGTTTACCTGATGGAAGGGTAAACAATCGGACGCGGGATGGAGCAGCCTGGTAGCTCGTCGGGCTCATAACCCGAAGGTCGTCAGTTCAAATCTGGCTCCCGCAACCAACACATAATATGAAGTAGAAGGTTTACCTGATTTGAGGGTAAACAACCGGACGCGGGATGGAGCAGCCTGGTAGCTCGTCGGGCTCATAACCCGAAGGTCGTCAGTTCAAATCTGGCTCCCGCAACCACTTCATGAAACATTAAGCACCTTAACGGGTGTTTTTTTGTATCTAAAATTCAGTCTTCTCCCCCTAAAAGTAAAAAAAATGACGCCTTCCGGCGCCACTCTCTTCTTTCCTGATGCACTTACCCACGTCGCGCGAGCGTCGCCCCATCAGCAAAGTACGCTTTGATCCCAGCCAGAATCGACTCTGCCACTTCCTGCTGGAAGGTTGCGGTCTTCAGCTTACGCTCTTCTTCGACGTTACTGATAAATGCGGTCTCAACCAGAATTGACGGTATATCCGGCGCTTTCAGTACGGCGAACCCGGCCTGCTCAACCCCATTTTTATGCAAGTTGTTCACTTTACCGAGTTTACCCAGTACCGCTTTACCAAATTTCAGGCTGTCGTTAATGGTCAGGGACTGCACCATGTCGAACATGGTGTGATCGACGTAGCGATCGCCGCTTTTACTGACGCCCCCGATGAGATCCGAGGCATTCTGAGTTTGTGCCAGATATTTCGCTGCGGTACTGGTGGCTCCTTTGGTCGAGAGCGCAAACACCGATGAACCGCTCGGCTGGCGACTGGTAAACGCATCGGCGTGAATCGAGACAAACAGGTCGGCGCGCTGTTTCTGCGCCTTGGCCACACGCACTTTCAGCGGAATGAACACGTCTTCATTACGCGTCATATACGCTTTCATGTTGCCTTCTTTCTCGATAAGCGCCTTCAGGCGACGGGCGATTTGCAGTACCACGTCTTTCTCGCGGGTGCGATATTTCCCCACTGCGCCGGAGTCTTCGCCGCCATGACCTGGGTCAAGCATGATGACAATCGGCCTGTCGCGCCCTGCTTTACCAGGCTGTGGGCCGCTCTGGGCTGGCGGTACCTGTTTATCCAAATCGCCTTTGTTGTAATCTTCCAGCAGCGCCAACAGCGGATCCTGCACTTCCGTCGCCGTGGACGGGTAAAGATCCATCACCAGACGCTCTTTAAAGCCCGCGACTGCCGCCAGGCCAAACAACTGAGGTTTGACGTTTTGCTTAAGCTCAAACACCATGCGCACGGTTTGCGGATCGAACTGCCCGACGCGCGCGGATTTGATGTACGGATCGTCATCGCGGATCTGCGCACTCATGCCTTTAAGCACCGAGTTGAGATTCACGCCTTCGAGATCGACCACCACCCGCTCAGGGTTGCTAAGCGCAAACTGCTTATATTTCAGCTCATGGCTGGATTCTATCGTCACGCGGGTATAGGTGGACGAAGGCCAGACGCGCACCGCCACCACTCGACTTTCAGCGGCCAGACCCACCTGACTTACGCTGAGCAACCACATCGCCCCCGCCCCTTTTAATAAGCGACGACGTGTTAATCCTGACTGACTTCCAGACATGCCTCTCCCAAGCAAAAAATCAATTTAGCAATTTGTACGGCTGGTTTGACCGAAAACTTTAACCAAACCCGCATAAACTGTCATCTATAAAAGGGTAAACAATCCTGATTCGTTCTAATTTCTAACTGACTTATTGAGGACATTCGGTGAAATTGATGCTTGCACTGAGATGCAAAACAGAATAAAAATACACTAATTACGAATAATCATGCATCGAGGTTGTACTGTGGTGAAGGAACGTAAAACCGAACTGGTTGAGGGATTTCGTCATTCTGTTCCCTACATTAACGCCCACCGCGGCAAGACGTTTGTCATTATGCTCGGCGGAGAAGCCATTGATCATGAGAATTTCTCAAGCATCGTCAATGACATAGGCCTTCTTCACAGTCTGGGCATTCGCCTGGTGCTGGTGTATGGCGCGCGTCCGCAGATTGACGCCAATCTGGCGGAGCATCATCACGAGCCGATTTATCACAAAAACACCCGCGTGACTGACGCCAAAACGCTCGACATGGTGAAACAGGCCGCCGGAATGTTACAACTCGATATAACTGCCCGGCTGTCGATGAGCCTCAATAACACGCCTTTGCAGGGTGCACACATCAATGTGGTGAGCGGAAACTTCATTATCGCGCAGCCGCTGGGCGTCGATGACGGCATTGATTATTGCCACAGCGGCCGCATTCGTCGCATAGACGAAGAAGCGATTCACCGTCAGCTCGACAGCGGAGCCATCGTGCTGATGGGGCCAGTGGCCGTCTCCGTGACTGGGGAAAGTTTCAACCTGACCTCAGAAGAGATTGCCACCCAACTCGCCATTAAGCTCAAAGCGGAAAAGATGATTGGCTTCTGCTCTTCGCAGGGCGTGCTGAATTCCCAGGGCGATATTATTCCTGAGCTGTTCCCTAATGAGGCACAGGCGCGGGTCGAAACCTTAGAAAACGACGGCGAGTATTACTCTGGCACCGTACGTTTCCTGCGTGGCGCAGTGAAAGCCTGCCGCAGCGGCGTGCGCCGTTGCCATCTCCTCAGTTACCAGGAAAACGGCGCGCTGTTGCAGGAACTGTTCTCCCGCGATGGGATCGGCACTCAGATTGTGATGGAAAGCGCCGAGCAAATTCGCCGCGCCACCATCAATGACATCGGTGGGATCCTCGAACTTATCGAGCCGCTGGAACAACAGGGGATACTGGTGCGCCGCTCTCGCGAGCAGTTGGAAATGGAAATCGACAAGTTCACCGTGATTCAGCGCGATAACACCACCATCGCCTGCGCCGCGCTGTATCCGTTTCCGGAAGAACGCATTGGCGAAATGGCCTGCGTGGCGGTGCATCCGGATTATCGCAGCTCATCGCGCGGAGAAGTGCTGCTGGAGCGCATTGCCGCGCAGGCCAGACAGATGGGCCTCAGCAAACTGTTTGTGCTGACGACCCGCAGCATTCACTGGTTCCAGGAGCGCGGGTTTATGCCTGTGGAAGTGGATTTGCTGCCGGAAAGTAAAAAAGAAATGTACAACTATCAGCGCAAATCGAAAGTGCTAATGGCCGATCTGACCTGATACCCCTTCATACTTCGAGTCGCATCTTCGTTGACCGCGTCGATGCAACTCGAGGTATTTTGGGTAATAGATAAAAAAGCTTATCCCAACTGCGCGAATAGTGCTGCCAGCCCGCTACGTCGTTCGGTTCTGACGGTGATTGCCTGCGACAGCAGTGCCGGGTCGGCGTACAGTGAGAGCTGCTGCTTGGCACGCGTGATCGCCGTATATACCAGCTCTCGCGTCACCAGCGGCACGCTTTGCGATGGTAAAATCAGCGCCGCATGATTGAATTCCGAGCCCTGCGATTTATGCACCGTCATGGCCCACGCGGTATCGTGCTCCGGCAAACGGCTCGGCTGCACGGATTTAATGCTGCCATCCGGCATCGGGAACCACACCCGCAGCCCGGTTCCCCGGTCGAGTGCAATCCCTAAATCACCATTGAAAAGCCCCAGCGCACTGTCGTTGCGGGCAATCATCACCGGGCGCCCTTCATACCAGCGCGAGTGGCGTGACGGAAGAATGCGCCGTTTACGGGCCAGCATTTGTTCAAGCTGTTCATTCACCCCGCTCACGCCGTACGGCCCTTCACGGAGCGCACAGAGCACCTGATACTGCGAAAAGGCAGCCAGGATCTTAGCAGGCTCCGCACGCGCTTTCAGCAGCGACAGGTAATCTGTATAACCCGCTACAGCCTCTTCCAGCATGGATTCATACTCCGCCGTGGTGCGCAGCGGCTTTAAGGCGATATCAGAAAAGTCTTGTGCAAAGACCTGCTTCATCGCTTTCGCATCGCCGTTATTCACCGCGCGCGCCAGCTGGCCAATGCCGGAATCGCTGCCAAAACGGTAGCTTTTTTGCAACAGGCACAGGCTGTCACGCAACGCACCCGCCTCAGAGCCTTCGCCTGCGGGTACAGGGGTACCGGTCAGTCGACTCAGCTCCTGCGCGCGCGTCGGCGTGTAACCGGCGTTCACCCAGGCACAGATATCACCCAGCACGGCGCCGGCTTCCACCGACGCCAGCTGGTCACGGTCGCCAAGAAAAATCACCCGGGCGTGTGCCGGGAGGGCCGCAATCAGCCGCGCCATCATTGGCAGGTCAATCATCGACGCCTCATCTACCACCAGCACGTCCAGATGCAGCGGGTTTCCCGCGTGATAGCGCAGGCGCTGGCTGCCCGGCTGCGCGCCTAACAGACGATGCAGCGTGCCCGCTTCCGCAGGCAGCAGTTTTTTCTGTTCATCGGTGAGCGGCAACTGACGCAGGGCAGAACCTAGCGATTCCGTCAGACGCGCGGCGGCTTTACCGGTTGGCGCGGCCAGGCGGATACGGCATTTCGGCTGGGTATTGGTCTGGATCAGAGCCGCCAGCAGTTTCGCCACAGTGGTGGTTTTCCCGGTGCCGGGGCCACCCGAGATCACTGAGATCCGCCGCGTCAGCGCCACAGCTGCAGCGACTTTCTGCCAGTCGACCTCATCCGTTGGGGGAAACAGCGCCGCAAGAGTGGTGGCCAGCAGCGCATCATCTCCGGACGCTTCCAGTTCGCTCTGGCTGAAAAAGCGGGCAATCGTGAGTTCATTGCGCCACAGGCGATTGAGATACAAACGGTCGCCGCACAGCACCAACGGCGTCGCTTGCGCGCCATCGCTTACGGCCGGAGAGGCCAGCAGCTGTGCTTCAATGTCATTCACGGGACCGGCCAGGGCAAACAGCTGCTGCCAGAGCGCCTGTGCTCGTCCGATAGCCTGTTCATCAGCATGGAAACGCGAAAGCGGCAGGCATACGTGACCGTCTCCGGCATCACGACTGAGCAACGCCGCCGCCAGCATCACGCCCGCCGTGTCGTGCTCAGCCACCATCAGCGCAAACTGTACGTCCAAATGGCGCAGTAGTTTTTGCTGGGCGGCTTCCATCAACAGGGCTTCCATGGTCATCACATCACCTCCTGTGTATCGCCTGCAAACAGCGCATCCAGACCGTCGATCAGCGCGCGATCGGGCCGGGTCGTAAAGATCCCCTGCCCGCCTTCACCGCCGTCCACGCCGCGCAGGAAAAGGTAAATCACACCGCCGAAGTGGGCGTCAAAATCGTAATCCGACAGCCGGTGGCGCAGATAACGGTGCAGCGCGAGGCTATAAAGTTGATATTGCAGGTCGTAGCGGTGCGACTGCATCGCCTGCGCCATTGCGGCCTGAGTGTATGCCTCGCTGTTTTCGCCGAGCCAGTTGGATTTGTAGTCGAGCAGGTAATAACGTCCATCATGGCGGAACACCAGGTCGATAAAACCTTTCAGCATGCCGCTCACCTGTCGGAAATCGAGCGGCGGGCAACCCGCAGAAAGCGGGTCATGCTGACGGATTAACGCATCCAGTTCCTGCGGTAATAGCAGTTGTTCAATCGGCAGATAGAACTCCATCTCGACCTGCTTATTTTTGGCCGTGAGCTGGTCCAGGGAAATGTCTGCGCCCGGGAGCGGCGTTTGCAGCACGGTAGTCAGCCACTGCGTTAATACCGGAGCCCATTTGGCCTCAAAGCCGTTGCGCTCAAGCTGTTCCTGCATCCACGGTTCATCGACCGGCTGTGTAAAATCGATCTCTTCAAACAGGCTATGCAGGAAGGTGCCCGGCGATGCTCCGCGCGGGAAGTGATGCGGCGTCAGCTCCGGTTCGTCAGAAACGTCAGCCACGCCCGCGGCGTCGATGTCCAGACGCGGCAGCAGATCCTGCGCCACGCTGTGCCCTCTCTGTTGAAGGCCGGAATAGCTGGTGACTCGCCAGTCGTCGACGATGCGCCGCTGCATCTCTCTGGCGCGCAGCTCCGGCATTTCAGGCGCAATCGCCTGCCAGCGTCCCCCTTCCGGGAGCGTCGGGATATGCAGGGTAATGTGTTCGTTACAGAGTTCACGCAGACAGGTTTCAAGGCCCATCGCGTCTTTTGCTTCGCCTTTTTGAACCAGACGGCCCAGCGCACTTTGGTGCAATTCAGTGTCGGTAGCTTTATCGCTGCGACGCGGGCTGAGCGGCGCAATGCCTAAACTGCAGTGCCAAATCGCACGCGTCAGCGCTACGTACAGCAGGCGTAAATCCTCTGCCAGACGCTCAGCTTCGGCGAGTTCAAGGCTTTCCTCACCATTGTGCAAATCGAGCACCGCCGCAAAGGAAGTCCGGTCGTGGTAAAACGCCTGATCCTGTTTACGATAGCGGGCGATAAACGGCAGCCAGACCAGCGAATACTCCAGCCCTTTCGATTTATGCACCGTGACGATTTGCACCAGATGTTTGTCGCTTTCAAGGCGCATTTGCTGGCTCGACGATCCGCTGTCTGGGCCGCCAATCTGCTGCCCCAGCCAGCGCATCAGTGCATGTTCACTTTCGAGTTGCCCGGCGGCTTCCTGAAGCAATTCACTCAAGTGCAGAATATCGGTCAGACGGCGTTCACCGCCATGCGTCACCAGTAAGTTTTCCGCAATATTACGCGCCGCCATCAGCGCACGCAGCATTGCCATCACGCCCCGCTTTTGCCAGAGCTGGCGATACTCACTGAACTCTTCCACCAGCGCATCCCAGGCAAGCTCATCTAAATTCAGGCGCTCAATGTCCTGTGCATTCAGACCAAACAGCGAGCTGGCGAGCGCAGTGCGCAGGCTGCTTTCCCTTTCCGGGGCCAGCACTGCCTGCAGCAACCACAGCAGTTCCTGGGCTTCCGGCGTTTCAAACACGCTGTCGCGGTTAGATAAATACACCGACGGAATACCCAGCGCATTCAACGCATCACGCACCAGCGCCGCTTCCTGTCGGTTACGCACCAGGACGGTAATGTCTGAGGCCTGAACCGGACGCGACGTTTCGCCGCGCCACAGCAGTGCATCACCACGCTGACCGGCGCTCAGCCAGTCGCGAATTTGTCCGGCGCACATCTGCGCCATGAACGCCTGATAATCCCCGGCGCTGACGTTGTTGCCGGGCATCAGCCAAAAGCGCATCGCGGGCTGGTCGTCCCCGTTCATCTCAAAGCGCAGCCCCTGATTTTTGGGCGCTGGCTTCACCGGAAGAAAGGGAATATCCCGGAACATGAAAGGATTATCAGTCAGGCCAAAAAGACGATTGACGCTTTCCACCACGCCCGGGGCCGAACGCCAGTTGGTGTCGAGGGTGTAATGGGCGGCCACATCGCCGCGCGCGCGCATGTAGGTAAAAATATCCGCGCCGCGAAACGCGTAAATTGCCTGTTTAGGATCACCAATCAGCAGCAGCGCAGTATCGGGTTGCTGCCGCCAGATCCGACGAAAAATGCGGTACTGCTGCGGATCGGTATCCTGAAATTCGTCGATCATCGCCACCGGGAAACGCTGACGAATGGCGGCCGCCAGCGCATCGCCGCTTTCACCCTGCAACGCATCATCCAGCCGGCTCAGCATGTCGTCAAAGCCTAGCTCGCCTCGACGCTGTTTCTCCCGCGCCACGGCTTCACGTATTTCAACCATCGCCCGGGAGATGACCAAATCATTGAGCGACGGCGGTGCCGCCAACAGCGCTTCAATGGTGTCGAACAGTGGATGCAGCGGCGGATTTCCGCCCGGTTTGGTGCGCGAAATCAGGAACGATTGGGTAAATTTTTCCAGCGAATCGGGTAGCTGATAGCCGGTATTTTCCGCCTCGGCCCACGCGCTAATCTTCTCGATCCATTTACCCTGATTACCGCGGTTGAACTTGCTTCTGTTGATATCGGAGTTTTCGATAATATCCGCGATTCCCCCGACCGCCGCCTGCCATTGCGCTTTCAGGGCACTCAGCTGCGCCACAATCTGCTGATGGCGGGCAATAAGCGTTTCATCCGATGGCGGGGTTTTGAGCTGTGGGGCTTCGCCCTGAAGATAGCGATCGATGGACTTCAGCAGATCCTGCGGCCCTTTCCAGCTGGCATAAATGGCCTCGGCCACCTCACGCGGAAGCGGGTAACAGTGGCGCCGCCAGAAATCGGCACAGGCCTGGAAGCGCAAGCGGGATTCATCTTCAATCAGCTGTTGTTCGAACAACATGCCCGACTCAAACGCATTGAGGCTCAACATGCGCTGACAGAAACCGTGAATGGTAAACACCGCCGCTTCATCCATCTGCCGTTCGGCCAGCAACAGCACATCTGCCGCCTGTTGAGTATCAGGAATTTCGGCTAGCAAGCTGGCATAAAGGGGATTATCGGTGCGGTTACGCAAACAGGCAATGCGCAGTTCGTGGATGTTGCTACGAATGCGGCCACGCAATTCTTCGGTGGCGGCTTCGGTGAAGGTCACCACCAGCAGCTCTTCGACATCGACCGCGCGGACAAAGGCGGCTTCGCCGCCCAATCCCAGCAACAACCGCAGATAGAGTGCGGCGATGGTGTAAGTTTTTCCGGTGCCCGCTGAGGCTTCAATCAGGCGCTCACCGGTTAACGGCAAGCGCAGGGGATTTAGGGACTCGGCGGTCTCGGTCATTCGTTCTCTCTCATCAACGGCATGGATTGCTGCAACGCGCTAACGCTCTTCCAGACCTTCCAGCCTTTCGGGTGAACAAATTCTGTTTTCCCGTTCTGGCTGCCGGAGACCTGAGAAAGAAGTGCCATGCCCTGCGGCTCCACCACCGTCTGATGGAAGAAGTCAGCAAGTTTTTGCGGCGTCAGCAGTTTTATCTGAGCCACTACTTTATCACGTGAATCAAAACTCATATTACCGCGATCGAAATCTTTGCTGAGCTTTGAAGCCTCTTCACCCAGCGTTTGCGGCGGCTGCTGCATTTGGGCAATCACCGACTGCTGGATTTGCGCAAACTCTTCTGGCTTCATGGCTCGCAGCTTCGCTTCGGCAGTCGGGAAGAAGGCTTTGAAACGCTCCCACAGGAAGCCAGGCTGTTTGTCGCTGCTCTGCAACAGGAAACCGACGCCCCATTGGCGGCCGATGTTCATCGGGAACGCAAACACCGCGTAGCCTAACTGCTCTTCCGTACGCAGTTGGTTGTAGAACCACGGCTGGATAATTTGCCCCAGCATAGCGCTGGCGGCGGAGCTACTGAACTCGTCAGCTTTTGGTGGCGCGAATACCGCAGCAAGCGCGGAATCACTGGTGCTACCCGCTTTTTCAAAGATGGCGTTCTGCTTTTTCTCTACCACGATGTCTTTATTACGACACCACTCAGCACCGTGTGCGTTGAGTTGCTTTTGCACCTCGCGAGCAAGCGAAACAGATTTATCGGCCGTCATGTTACCCACGATAAGAAACTCCGGACGCGCACCTGCTTTCAGTGCATCACGCCAGCTCAGAACGTCCTTCAGCGTGATGGACGGCAATAAGCTACGGCGCTCTTCGCGCTGGAAGTACGGCACCTGAGACAGCATCTGCACCGGCATAATCGCCTGATCGAAGGCTTTGCCTTTCTCGGCGGAATCCAGCATCTGCGCGTACCAGGACTTGGCCTGTTCCAGCTGTTCCTCGGTTGGCTGATAGCTGAAATAGCCCTGTAACAGGGCATCAAACAGCTGCGGCAAACGCTGGGTATAGCCACTGGCGTTGACCATCAGGCCATTATTGGCGCCAGTTGAGAAGCTTATCCCACCTACTGCAGCCTGGTTGCTGAGCTGGTCAAGCGCGATGCCAGCCAGATAATCATTCAGCGCGAAAATCACTTGATTACGGGCCGTTTCCATGGCGTTCGGGTTACGTAGCACCAGGGTTACATCGGCTTTCGGTTCGCTGGCAAAATAGCGGCTCGGGGTGTACACCACCCGCAGCTGCGGCTCATCGACAATCAGCTGTGGCTTATCGGCGACTTTCTCAGACTTAATCAGCGTGAAGTCGTCCGGGATATACGGGTTGAGCGTCGGTAACTGCAACGCGATTTTGGCAGATTCCTGCTGCCATTCGCTGAAGGTCTGCGCGCTAATTTTATCGACCTGATACGGCGCATCGACAAAGTAGGCGGTTTTGTTGTGCGGCTCGTTCGGGCTGATATACCAGATGCGTGCGTTTTGCGGCGTCATCATCGCCAGACGATCCTCGATAGCTTTTGCGTCGTACTGGTCTGCAATATTGACCGCATCGAGCGTGTGCGCGACCGGCACGCGGATCATGGTGTCGGCCAGCCATTCGACATAATCCATATCACGGTTGATCGACGGATAACGGAAATCGAGATCCAGCACGTGGGCCAGTTCATCAAAGTAATGCTTATCCACGCCTTTTTCACGCAGCAGATTGAGGTAACTGAAAATGGCGGCGACAACCTGATCGCGATGCGCCAGGCCTTTATCCGTCAGGGTGGCGGAGATTGCCAGTACGCCGCTGTTGCCGTTCACCACCGGGTCAGAATCGGCGCGAATGCCTTCGACCAGCCCCTGCTTTTGCAGCCAGTCGGACAGCGTTCCCGGGCTACGATTCCCCATCAGATAGGTAATGAGCTCATCGGTTTTACTGCGGAATTGCGCAGTATTGTTATCAATACGAAACTCAACGCGCAGCACTTTACGAGGCACCGCTGGCGTATAGTGAATGATGATGCCTTTCTGCGCATCGGTCACCACCGGTACGGTAATCTCTGGGCGGGTGATGTTTTTGTTCGGTACGCGGCCCCAGGTTTCTGCGGCCATTTTTTCCAATTCTGGCAGCGGCTTATTGCTGTAGATAACCGCTTTCATCAGGTTGGCGGAGTAGTATTTATCGCGGAACGACAGCAGCGCATCGAGCACCGGGCTGCCGGGTTTGTCGCTCAGCGTTTCAAGGTTACCACCGGAGAAACGAGCTCCCGGGTGCGCCGGGTTAATGGTTTCGGCACTCACCTGTGCCATACGCATACCGTCACGGCTGCGGGCCATAGTCAGCTCAGAGTTAACGGCGTTGCGTTCTCTGTCGGCGTATTTCTTATCAAGAAGCGGTTCGGCAATAGCATCTGCCAGGCGATCGACCGCGCCTTCCAGCGCATCGTTTTCTACTTCGAGATAAAACGCGGTGCGATAAGGTGCAGTGCTGGCATTGTGGCTGCCACCGTGCATTTTGAGATATTCAGCGAGGCTATCCGGCTGCGGGTATTTTTTGGACCCCATCAGCGTCATATGTTCGAGGAAATGAGCCAGCCCCGGATGAGAATCCGGATCCTCCAGCGAGCCAATCGGCACCACCAGCGCAGACAGCGACTTCACCGCCTGTGGGTCCGAAACCAATAGCACAACCATGCCGTTATCAAGCTTAATTGCCTGATACTGACGGGGATCTTTCTCGCTTTTGCGGATGGTTTCCTTTATCGGTTGCCATCCATTGTCGGCCTGACTCATGGGCGCCCAAAGGGCGAACAAAACGATAAATACGACATTCAACCAAGTGCTGCGGGGCATTCACGGACCTCATCATTAACAAACTTCTGTGCTGCTCTGAATGGCAGCCTCACTTGTAAACTCTAAATAATTCAAGTTGCAGGAAGACGGCAAACCTGTGAGTCCCCGGGAGCTTACTCAGGTAAGTGACTGGGGTGAACAGGTGTAGCCAACGCACATGCAGCTTGAAGTATAACGAGTATAAACCTCAGTCCGTGACACGTTGCGCATGATAATGGAATCCCGACACCTGTGCAATTTTTATACAACGACTATGACTGATGGAAACGAAAAACTGGCTGCAGGTAACGTTCTGCCTGCGTGATAATCGCTTCAACGCTTTCAGGTTCAAGGGTTCGCCACAGGCGCTGGTACCAGACATCGGCCCCTTCCCCGCGAATTACCATACTGCCTTCCCAGGCTTGCATGAACTTACTGCGCGCTTTCTGTTGTATTTCTTCATCCCATAAAATGACATTATTTTCGCTGTCATAACAGGCTTTCAGCCATGCCCCCCCACTTTCAGGGAGGAACAGCAGTGGCTGAGACAGACCTTCACGATAACCCGCCACCAGCTCAGACAAATATTTCATCGCCTCCTGCGCGGCCAGCGGTGGGAAGCGCCACTCACCTTCTTTACGCAGTAACAGGCGGCTTTCACCGTCTCCTCCACTGGCGCAGTAGACAAGATGCTCAAGCCAAAGTTGCATCCCCTGCGAGACGTTCTGCAAGGACGGACGCCAACGCAGCAGGCCGTCTGACTGTACCTGCGGTAGCCAGCCAGTGATATTGATCCCGTCACAGTGCAGATCAATTTCCAGACTTTTCCCGGGCTTTCGCTGGGCACTTACCCGGTCGGCCAACGCCTGCATCTCCTGACATTGGTCGTCCCAGGCAATTTCGCCAAACGCGCCGTACGGCAGTTCGCCCCCGGCACGAAAACGACGGAACATCAGGCTGGCGTCCTGCTCTTCCACCAGCGTATTCACCAGTTGCTGATTCAGCTGATAGCGTGACAAGCCTTCGAGGGTGAACGGCTCCGTTTCAGGAATTTCGTTCTCTTCAATACGGAAATTCACCTGCAGGCGCATCTGGAAAAACGCCCGTACAGGGTGCAGCCAGAAACGCTGGAGCTGTTCGAAAGGCAGCGTCTCAATCGCCACTGGCGGTAAAGGCTGGATAAATTCGCCGTGCGCCTCGCCTTCCAGGCTCGCTGCTTTTAGCCATTCGTGGGCGTAGCTTTGCTTCTCGCCCGGCATGAAGTTGACGGCATCAAACGGCATTCGACTGTGCTGATGGAGAATATGGGTTTTCACCCTCTGCTCGCTTTCATCACAGTTGAGCATTTCGTCGCCCCGCAGGCAGTGGCTCTGGCCGATGTAATCGACCAGCTCCTGCACCAACACTGACGGATAGCGCTCGCTGTTATCCTGAATAGACCGGCCGATATAGCTGATATACAGTTTTTGCTCGGCGGACATCAGCGCTTCCAGGAACAGATAGCGGTCATCATCCCGGCGGCTACGATCGCCTCGTACCGGTTTCTGACTCATCAAATCAAAACCCAGTGGCGCAAGTGCGCGTGGATAAATGCCGTCGTTCATGCCCAGTAGACAAACCACCTTGAACGGAATAGAACGCATTGGCATCAGGGTACAGATGTTCACCGGGCCTGCGAGGAAACGCTGGCTGATACGCTCCTGATCGAGGCGCTGCGCCAGCTCGTCACGCAGCAGAGACAGCGGAACGGTTTCACCATAGTGAGATTCCAGACCCTGCTCGATAATGCCCTGCCACTGCTGTTCAATCAGCGCCAGCGCAGCTTCGGTATCCGGGTCCGGCAGGAAGAAATCGTTGAGCATTTCACGGCAGACAGGCAGCCAGTCGGTGAGTGCCCGCTCTTGCGTCAGGCGCAGGCGCCACTGGTTCAGTTTCATCAGCAACGACGCCAGATGACCAACCAGTTCGGCGATTAATCCACTGGACTCATCGTACGGCAAAATTGACTGCCACTCGCCCTGACTGCTTTCCATGGCGTAGCCGAGCAGCATGCGCGTCAGGCCAAAGCGCCAGGTGTGCTGGCCCGTCGGCGGTAGATCCCACTCACGGACGTTATCGTCGTCCATACCCCAGCGAACGCCGGACTCGTTTACCCACAGTCTCAGGTAACGCAGCCCCTCTTCATCGATATTAAAGCGAGCCGCCAGGACAGGCACATCCAACAGGGCGAGAACATCTTCACTGACGAATCGGCTGTCAGGCAGCGAAAGCAGCGTAATAAATGCCTGTAGCGCCGGATGGGATTGACGCGCCCGACGGTCAGAAATAGCCCACGGCACGTAGCGATCACCGTTGGCGCTGCCGAACACGGCCTGAATAAACGGGCTATAGCTGTCAATGTCAGACACCATCACGATGATGTCACGCGGGGAAAGATCGTTATTCTCTTCCAGCATCGCCAGCAAGCGATCGTGCAGGACTTCCACTTCGCGCTGCGGGCTGTGACAGACGTGAATGCTCAGGCTGCGATCGTCTGGATCCAGCGTTCGCTTGCTATCACTGTGGGCAAATTCTTCCGCAGTACGCCCGGCGACCGCATTGTTCTGTAACTCCAGAATGTCGTATTGCAGATTGTGCAGCAGGTTATCCGGCTCTATATCGACGAAGGCATCCAGTTCCTGATAGCGTTCCAGCCCGGCGAGCAGGTAGATGTAATCCCGGCCGAGCTTGCCCCATGAGGCCAGTATCGGGTTGCCGATATCCTGCTCGCCGTCGGCATTAAACAATGTCGGGGCCTGATGGCTGTCGCGGAATAAGGGCAGCTCGCGCTGTTCACGATGATGCCGACGCTGACGAGCCAAAAGCTTCGCCAGAAACGCCGGATCTTTAATGTCGCCCCAATAATAACGACATGGATTGGTGAACAGCACATACACGTCAACATGCTTGCCCAGCGCCTGAAGTGCCTGCAGATAGACCGGTGGCAGGGCTGAAATCCCACAAATAAACACCCTGGAAGGTAAGCCAACGAGTGGCTGTTCGCTGTTTTCCAGAGCGGTGATGAAGCGTTGATACAGATTGGCACGATGCCAGAGAGGCTGCCCCAACGCGGCGGTGTGTTCCACCAGCGCTTTCCACAGCGGAGCCTGCCAAAGCTGCGCATCATCAATGCCATCAATGCGCTCGTCGGCTTCCCAGCGAGTTAGCCATTCCGGGCGGTAAACCAGATACTGGTCATAGAGATCGGCTACGCGAGAAGCCAGCTGGAACAGCTTACGTTTGTCGCTATCGTCTGACAAATACTGGCGTAACGGTGTGAACGCTGCCTGCTCAAGCATGTCGGGCAGCAGCGTCATCAGTTTCCAGCTCATGCTTTGTTTATTAAAGGCACTTTGCTCAGGGATTTCTGGCAGAACGCGAACAAACATGTCCCAGATGAAGCTGGCGGGAAGCGGGAAATCAATGTTGGCCGCGATGCCGAAACGCTTTGACAGCGTCATCTGCAGCCACTGAGCCATACCGGTACTTTGCACCAGTACCATTTCAGGTTCGAAAGGGTCGTTAAGCCGGTCCTGCTCAACAATAAACTCCATCAATGCTTCCAGCACATCCAGACGGTTGGAGTGGTAGACCCGTAACATATTCGCTCCTGACGCTCGCGGTTAAGCCATTAACTTTGTGGGCAGTGAAGACGAGACATTTGCCCCTGCCGGCCCACTGGTGTGATGATCGTTACCGTGATGCTGACACATCTTTGGCGGCTTGTCTGCACACGGTTAAGCTGCCAGCCTTCGGGTATTGCGGCGGTATGTAGCTGGCTGTGGCTCCATCCTTCCCGCCAAAGTTGTCGATACAGACTCAACTGTGCAGCACCGACAGCAAGCTGGTTGTGCAAGCCTGATAGCGCCGCCACCACCATCATCATCAATACCACGCTCAACAGTACTTCGGGCAGGCTAAATCCCTGCTGTTGGTTCAAGGGTTCTGGCATTGTAAGGTCTCCTTGCGCGGACAAAAATCACTCCAGCCATTGCGGTCGAACAGTAGAGAATTGCCGTTGACTGTAGCCGTTTGCCACCGGGTTTGTTCCCTGCAACTGGCAATCAACAACGCGGTACCATCGGTGAAAAGCCGCAAGCACACTCGTCCGGAGAAACCCGAAAGGGTCTGGCATTGCACGACCGGCAGCAGCGGCCAGGTGAACACACGCCCCCACTCGAGCAGCGATTCAGCATCCATGCTGTCGCGGAGTACCAGCTTTTCCAGACTTCCCTGCGACAACCGGGCCTGATGTTGAATGCTGATACCCTGTAGCATCAGGCTGCCGAGGACAAGCATCAGTAACACCAGCATGAGTGACGACATTCCCTTTTCCCGGTTCATAGATTGTGCCCCGTTACGCTATGGCTGGCGTTCACCTGAACTGTAGGGCGGCTCTTCAGATGTGCAGAAAGGGTCACGTCAAACTCAGGCGAAAACCCGCTAATGTTATGTCGCTGTACTTTAAATTCATCGACGATAAGGAAATCAGGATCGGTCATCCTGTCCCACCCTTTAGCGTTACAACCTGTCGCGCCACGTAGCGTTTCCAAAGCCCCATTGTTTAGCCTGAAACCCGTTATGTCAGAGTTTGCAGCAGGGGCGTCTTCCCAGACGCCGTTGAGATTGCTGTCCCAGCGAACCCGCAGGCACTGGTTTTCAATAAGCACAGCTTCACCACTACAGGCTCCCCGGCAAAAACCGGCCCGTTGTATATGCCGGGATACGGTAAACAGGCGCTGCCAGATTTCCTCTTCAAGTACCTGCTGCTGAGTCTGCCGGAGAGTGGCCATTTGCAGTGCTGGTAAGAAACGCGCCGTCGCAAGCAGCAGGATGCTACCAATCGCCATGGCTATCAGGACTTCAACTAACGAAAAACCCTGCTGATTTACTGACATAATTTATCGCTTCCTCCCTGACACAAACGTACGCGCCCCCAGCCGGAGACAATTAAACTCCAGCTTCCCGCACTACTTTTAAGCGTGATATGCCCGGGCCACGCGGTGTTTCGCAAGCCATAGAAACCCAGGCCAGGCGTCATCTCGCTGAGTGTCACTTCCGGCCACCGCGGGCGTAATACAAAAATGCTTTGCGCTGTGCAGCTAGCCACCTCTTCACTCAGGGCATTCAGACACCAGCCTTGCTCCGTGCGTTGTAGGCGAGGCAGGCGATCGCGACGATGCCAGCTCGCATCGTTACGCAGCATGACCAGAAAGTCTCTGACCTGCCCAGCGGTTTGCCATAGACGCTGCTGCTGTTGCCAACGCTGCCAGCCGTACAGCCCTCCGCCGCTGAGAATAATCATCAGCGAGAGCGCAACCAGCAGTTCAATAAGGGTGTAACCCTGTTCTCGTTTCATGGTCGCAATATGCTGCGGGACGTAAATCAACGCGAACGTGGACTCCGCGTTTTACGGGCAGGGTTCAGGGGAAATTGATCGGATTGCAGCGGGTTACAGCCAAACAGGAAGGGTGCTTCAGAAAATGAAAACCGGCCACGCGGGCCGGTTGATTTCAGGTGATTTAAATCGCCACTGGCGCTTTAATACCGGGGTGCGGGTCGTAGCCTTCAATCTCGAAATCATCGAAATGATAATCGAAGATAGACGCCGGCTTACGTTTGATAACCAGCTTCGGCAGCGCGCGAGGCTCACGGCTCAGCTGCAGATGCGTCTGGTCCATGTGATTGCTGTACAGGTGCGTGTCGCCCCCGGTCCAGACGAAGTCACCGACTTCGAGGTCACATTGCTGGGCCACCATATGCACCAACAGCGCGTAGCTTGCGATGTTAAACGGCAGGCCGAGGAACACATCGCAAGAACGCTGATACAGCTGGCATGACAGCTTGCCGTCTGCCACGTAGAACTGGAAGAACGCGTGGCACGGAGCCAGCGCCATTTTGTCCAGCTCGCCGACGTTCCAGGCTGACACAATGATGCGACGCGAGTCGGGGTCATTTTTCAGCTGTTCGATGACGGTGGTGATTTGGTCAATATGGCGACCGTCTGGCGTTGGCCATGCGCGCCATTGCTTACCGTACACCGGGCCCAGGTTGCCCTGATCGTCAGCCCATTCATCCCAGATGGAGACATTGTTTTCATGCAGATACGCAACGTTAGTGTCACCTTTCAGGAACCACAACAGCTCATGGATGATGGAGCGTAAATGACAGCGCTTGGTCGTCACCAGCGGGAAACCATCCTGCAGGTTGAAGCGCATCTGGTGGCCGAAAATTGATAACGTGCCGGTACCGGTTCGGTCATTTTTTGGGGTGCCCTCATCGAGCACCTTCTGCATCAGTTCAAGATACTGTTTCATGCTTCCTCAGGAGACTTGTTGCTGTGGACGATGACGATACGCCCAGACCATCATAACGATACCCGCCAGAACCATCGGAATGGAGAGGATCTGCCCCATGCTGATGTACTGCACCCACTCACCAGTAAACTGCGAATCCGGCTGGCGGAAGAATTCGACGATGATGCGGAACAGACCGTAGCCAATCAGGAACAGGCCTGAAACAGAGCCCGTCGGACGCGGCTTGCGGATGAACAGGTTGAGGATGATAAACAGCACCACGCCTTCCAGCGCCAGTTCGTAAAGCTGCGACGCATGACGCGGCAGCACGCCGTACTGATCGAACAGAGACTGCCACTCAGGATGCGACGGCAGTAACGCCAGGTCTTCCGCACGGGAGCCCGGGAACAGCATGGTGTAATGGAAGGAAGGGTCAACACGGCCCCACAGTTCACCGTTGATGAAGTTGCCCAGACGACCGGCGCCGAGACCAAACGGGATCAGTGGTGCAATAAAGTCAGCGACCTGGAAGAAGGTGCGCTTCGTGCGCCTGGCAAAGACAATCATGACGACGATAACGCCAATCAGGCCGCCGTGGAACGACATGCCGCCATCCCAGACACGGAACAGATACAGCGGGTCGCTGAGGAACACCGGCATGTTGTAGAACAAGACATAGCCGATACGCCCGCCGAGGAATACCCCGAGGAATCCGGCGTAAAGCAGGTTTTCAACTTCATTCTTCGTCCAGCCGCTGCCCGGTCGGTTCGCCCTGCGAGACGCCAGCCACATTGCGAAGATAAAGCCGACGAGATACATCAGTCCGTACCAGTGAAGCGCAACCGGTCCAATGGAAAAAATCACCGGATCAAATTCCGGGAAATGCAGATAACCACTATTCATCTGTCACCACAAGTGCTTGTTATTCCGCCGAAAGTGGTCAGCGGTAGAGACGTGCAGCCTGAAGACTGCCCCAAAGGTGCGAATGATAGCACAAGGCAGTCTGCTGGGAGGCGCTGAAAGATGTAAAAGATATGTATAAACACCGGTCCAGCAGGCAGAGACGCCGCCGGAAGCTGACGTTTATCTGCCGCCGCGAATCAGGCCGCCAAGGCCCCGGCGTTCCATGAATGCCGCTACCTGATGGCGCACTTCGGTCGCGAGTTGCGCATCCAGGCTACGCTGTGCCAGGTTTTTCGCATCTTCAAGTTCGATGTGGCGCAGTAGGTATTTCACGCGAGCCACCGAGCGTCCGTTCATCGACAGATGGCGGAAACCCAGGCCAATCAGGATAGTCACGCACATCGGGTCGCCTGCCATTTCGCCGCATACGCGCAAGTCGATGTCGAGGCGCTCGGCGTCCTGAGCAATCATCGACAGTGCGCGAAGCAACGCCGGGTGCAGGCTATCGTACATGCTGGCTACACGGGTATTGTTCCTGTCGACTGCCAATAAATATTGCGTCAGATCGTTGGTTCCCACGGAGATGAAATCAACGCGACGAGTCAGATGCGGCAACATGAATACCATCGATGGCACTTCCAGCATCACGCCGATCCGCGGTTTCGGGATCTCGTAGCCGATCATCTCTTCCACTTCGCGTCCGGCACGTTCAATCAGGCGTTTTGCTTCATCGACTTCATCAATACTGGTGACCATCGGCAGCAAAATGCTGAGGTTACCCGTCGCGGCATTGGCACGCAGCATCGCGCGAACCTGAACCAGGAAGATCTCCGGCTGATCGAGCGTGATGCGGATCCCACGCCAACCGAGGCATGGGTTTTCTTCGCTGATGGGCATGTACGGCAGTTGTTTGTCGGCCCCGACGTCCAGCGTTCGCAGTGTCACCGGTTTGTCGTTGAACATTTGCAACATGCCCTGATACTGGGCCACCTGCTCTTCTTCTGACGGGAAACCGCTTTGCAGCATGAACGGGATTTCAGTGCGATAGAGCCCGATGCCGTCGATGCGGCTACCGAGCTTTTCTTCGTGCTCTGGGCTTAAACCGGCATTCAGCATTACCTTCACGCGTTCGCCGCTTTTCAGCTGTGCCGGACGATCAACGTCATCTTCCGCGATTCGGCTGAGCTCGTTTTCTTCGGTCACCAACCGTTGGTATTCCTGCAGGAGTACCGGCTCGGGATCGACCAGCAATTCACCACGATAGCCATCGACCACCAGCATTCGACCATGCAGCACCGACGGCTGAATATCGGCGCCCATCACCGTCGGGATACCCAGCGCGCGCACCATAATGGCGGCGTGTGAGTTCGCCGCGCCGTCGCGCACCACGACGCCCGTCAGTCTGTCCTGCGGCACTTCGGCAAGTGTGGTCGCCGAAAGCTCATCAGCCACCAGCACGAAGCGCTCCGGCCAGGCGTTTGGGCCCTGCACGGAGTCATCGAGATGGAAAAGCAGACGCTGACCCAGCGCCCTGAGATCGCCCGCACGCTCTTTAAGATAGCCATCACTGAGAGCCGCGAACTGCGCAGCAAATTTTTCGATGATGGTTTTGACCGCCCATTCTGCCACCGAGCCTTTGTCCACTTCAGCGAACAGCTCTTTGCGCAGTCGCGCGTCTGATAACAGGTGTGAATAGAGATCGAAGATAGCCGCGGTTTCTTTCTGGGCCCCGGCCGCAAAACGCTTGCTGTAACGACGAAATTCGCCGGCCGCCTCTTCCAGCGCACCGGTCAGACGCTCACGCTCAAGCGCGGTGTCCAGCGTTGACGCTTCATACACCTGCTCCATCAACGGCAGTGTAGAATCCATCCAGCCCTGAGCAATCGCCACCCCGGATGCAGCCGCCAGCGCGCGAATGCGCGTTTGACGGTACTGACCAAACAGCGCCGTGAGCTGAGACTGAGAAAGGATCGCCGCCATTTGAGTGGCAAGCGTAACGAGGAAGGATTCTTCACTTTCGTCGAACTGACGCAGTTCGCGCTGCTGAACCACCAGCACGCCAAGCAGTTGGCGGCGCTGGATGATCGGCACGCCAAGAAATGCACGGTACTTTTCTTCTTTTACGGAAGGAATGTATTTGAAGCTCGGATGCTTCTGCGCATCCGCAAGGTTAATGGGCTCCGCGAGGCGTCCCACCAGGCCAACAACACCTTCATCAAAGGCGAGTGTAATCGTTCGGCCGCGTGGCTTTTTCAGCCCGCGCGTAGCCATCAGGTAATAGCAGCGCCTGTCGTGGTCAGCGAGGTAAACCGAACAGACTTCGGTTTCCATTGCCTGACAGATATCCGTTACCAGAATATCGAGCGCCTCGTTCACACGGGGCGCACTGGCCACTTTCTCGACTATTTCTCGCAACCGGGTGAGCATAATGTGCGTGGCTTAACCTCTTTTACGTCGATAAGCAGGGGCGGTGTTCTGCGGTTTTGGGGTACTTTCCGTCAGCGCCAGCACAACGCCTGCAAACTCCTTCATCACCCGACGGTAGACATCGCGTTTAAACGACACCACCTGACGCACCGGGTACCAATAACTCACCCAGCGCCAACCATCGAATTCCGGGGTACTGCTGGTTTGCATGTTGATATCGGCATCGTTGCCTATCAACTGCAGGAGAAACCACTTTTGTTTCTGGCCGATACAAACCGGCTTTGTGTCCCAACGCACCAAACGTTTCGGTAACTTGTAACGCAACCAGTTCCGGGTAGAGGCCAGGATCCGCACATCTTTACGGCTTAACCCAACTTCTTCGAACAATTCCCGGTACATCGCCTGCTCAGCGGACTCGCCCGGGTTTATCCCTCCTTGAGGGAATTGCCAGGAGTGTTGACCGTAACGCCTGGCCCACATTACCTGACCCAGGCGGTTGCAGATTACAATTCCAACATTTGGGCGGTAGCCATCGTCATCAATCACCGGACTACCTCTAAAAACAATTTTCAATGTGAATGATTGTTTCACACTCGCTGGAAACGGTAAACCACTCTCTTGCGGCGATAACACCGGATAACAATTGAATAACTCACAGCTATCATCAAAGTTATAAACAGATAGGACCGTCACGGGACCATTTTATTCACTTTTTCTGTGGATAGAGTTGTGAAGAAGTCGCGAGTTACTATGGGAAAACCTTGAATAGTCTTAAAAACACCATTTTGCATAATTAAAATAAAATGATGTTATTCATCATTTTAGAATAGTTCCTTTTCATTAAA
Source organism: Scandinavium hiltneri (assembly GCF_024764835.1). Classification (GTDB taxonomy): domain Bacteria; phylum Pseudomonadota; class Gammaproteobacteria; order Enterobacterales; family Enterobacteriaceae; genus Scandinavium; species Scandinavium hiltneri. Next base: position 219,863 of record NZ_JALIGE010000067.1, read on the forward strand.
CATGCCATAACGTGATGATCATCACACAGGTGATCCTTGTACTGATGAAAGATCGAGCAACGTCGTTTTTATCCACAGATTGTGCCACTAACTTAAACACTTTTTGTGTGAAAATTGGATTTTCATCGCACGTCAAGCCTGTAAATGGAAACAGTAGTGAGGGTTTTCCCCAGTTATCCCACTTTTCTGTGGATAACTGGGTGTAAGATCCTGTTCATTGTCAGTGACCAGAATGGGAAAACATTTTGCAGCGCAAAAAATGTTGGCTTTTTTTAATTAAAAAACTCTATTAAATCATCACATTGGCGTAGTTATTCAGAAAAGGGTAAACTCTTTCCACAATGGGGATAAACCCCGCTCACTTTTCAACCAAAGGCGTGCCGTTATGTCCCTGCTGTCTCCCCTGCGTCATTCCCCTCAGTCTGAAGCCGAGCTTTTAGCCCAGGCGCAGCAGCTGGCGGGTTATTCGCTAGGTGAATTGGCGGCGATGGCAAACCTGCCCATTCCGCCCGATTTAAAGCGGGATAAAGGCTGGATTGGTGTGCTGCTTGAGATTTGGCTAGGTGCCAGCGCAGGAAGTAAACCCGAGCAGGATTTCGCCGCGCTGGGCGTCGAGCTGAAAACGATCCCCGTCGACCGCAACGGCCGTCCGCTGGAAACCACGTTTGTCTGCGTCGCCCCGCTGACCGGCAACAGCGGTGTCACCTGGGAAACCAGCCATGTCCGGCATAAACTCAAGCGCGTGCTGTGGATCCCGGTCGAAGGCGAACGCACCATCCCGCTGGCTGAACGCCACGTCGGTGCGCCATTGCTGTGGAGCCCGAGCGTAGAAGAAGAGCATCAGCTGCGCATGGACTGGGAAGAGCTGATGGATTTGATTGTGCTCGGTCAGGTGGAACGCATTACCGCTCGCCACGGCGAAGTGCTGCAGCTACGTCCGAAAGCGGCCAACAGTAAAGCCTTGACGGAAGCCATCGGCACACACGGCGAGCCTATTCTTACCCTCCCACGAGGTTTTTATCTGAAGAAGAACTTCACCGCCGCCCTTCTGGCCCAGCATTTTCTACTCTGACACGATTCGTTTGGGGTAAGGCCCTCCGTGGCTTATAATTGCGCTTTTCGTTTTTGGCAGGATTTACAATGTTTGCATGGGTAACCGATCCTAACGCGTGGATGGCGCTTGGGACGTTGACGATCCTTGAGATCGTTCTGGGCATCGATAATATTATTTTTCTCTCTCTGGTAGTGGCTAAACTGCCGACGGCTCAGCGCAATCACGCGCGCCGAATCGGTCTGTTTGCGGCGATGATGATGCGACTGGCCCTGCTGGCGTCAATCGCCTGGGTCGTCAGGCTGACCAATCCGCTGTTTACGCTTTTCGACCATGCGTTTTCAGCCCGCGATCTGATTCTACTGGCTGGCGGCCTGTTCCTTATCTGGAAAGCGAGCAAAGAGATCCACGAATCGATTGAAGGCGAAGAAGAAGGGCTGAAAACCAACGTCCACTCTTTCTTCGGGGCTATCGTTCAAATCATGCTGCTCGACATTATCTTCAGCCTTGATTCGGTGATTACGGCGGTGGGTCTGTCCGATCATCTGTTCATTATGATGGCCGCGGTGGTGATTGCCGTGGGCGTGATGATGTTTGCCGCGCGTCCGATTGGCGAATTTGTCGACAGGCATCCGTCGGTCAAGATGCTGGCGCTGGCATTCCTTATCCTGGTCGGCTTTACATTAATGCTGGAAAGTTTTTCTATTCATGTGCCGAAGGGGTATATCTATTTCGCGATGTTTTTCTCCATTGCCGTGGAGAGCCTCAATTTACTGCGAAATAAAAAAAATCCGCTTTAAATTCAAGGGGAGCCTTCAAAATGAGGGCTGTCCCGCAATCTTTTTAAGATTTTACTGCTTTTTACTTACTCCTTACCGGGTTATATCTAGAATGGTATGAGTTGCGGTCATATAAGGGGTAATAATGATGAAAAAATGGGCAGTTTTAATTTCTGCCGTGGGACTGGCATTTGCCGTTTCCGGTTGCAGCAGTGACTACGTGATGGCAACGAAAGATGGCCGAATGATTCTGACGGATGGAAAACCGGAAGTGGATGACGACACCGGCCTTATCAGTTACGAAGATCAGCAAGGTAACAGCATGCAGATCAACCGTGATGATGTTTCTCAAATCATTAAGCGCTAAAAGAAAACAGGTCAGCTCGTCTGGCCTTTTTTGATTTTTTACTTCCGCTTTTTCCTCGCATCTGCCATGTTTATACCCAAAATAATTCGAGTTGCATCACGGCGACAAGAGAATGAGTCCCGATGAACTGAGTAACCTAAGTGATTCGGGCGAGTGAACGTAGCCAACAAAGATGCAGCTTGAAGGATGACGGGTATATATTCTTTTGTCTGGGCGCCTGTTGCGCCCTTCCTGACGTTTTTGATATGACGTTGTTGATATAGAAAAAGGAAGACGGCTATGCACTATCACCGTATCCCCCACAGCTCACTGGAAATCAGTACTCTTGGGCTGGGCACTATGACGTTTGGTGAACAGAACAGCGAAGCCGACGCCCATACACAGCTCGATTACGCCGTTGCTCAGGGCATTAACCTGATTGACGTCGCAGAGATGTATCCCGTACCACCGCGCCCGGAAACGCAGGGCCTGACCGAAACCTACGTCGGCAACTGGCTGGCGAAACACGGCAACCGTGAAAAACTGGTGCTGGCTTCAAAAGTTAGCGGCCCAACGCGCAATAACGACAGCGGCATTCGCCCGAACCAGGCGCTCGATCGCAAAAATATTCGCGATGCGCTACACAACAGCCTGACTCGTCTGCAAACCGACTATCTCGACCTGTATCAGGTGCACTGGCCTCAACGTGCGACCAACTGCTTCGGTAAGCTTGGCTACGAGTGGACGGAATCACAGCCGGTTATCACCCTGCTGGAAACTCTCGAAGCACTGACCGAATTCCAGCGTGCGGGCAAAATCCGTTACATCGGCGTCTCTAACGAAACCGCGTTTGGCGTGATGCGCTATCTGCACCTCGCCGATAAACATGACCTGCCGCGCATCGTCACGATTCAGAACCCGTACAGCCTGCTGAACCGCAGCTATGAAGTGGCGCTGGCAGAAGTGAGTCAGTATGAAGGGGTGGAGTTGCTGGCCTATTCCTGTCTGGCTTTCGGTACGCTGACCGGCAAATACTTGAACGGTGCGAAACCGGCTGGCGCGCGAAACACGTTGTTCAGCCGTTTTACGCGTTACAGCAGCGAGCAGTCACAGAAAGCGGTAGCGGCGTATGTGGATATCGCGAAACGTCATAACCTCGATCCGGCTCAGATGGCGTTAGCCTTCGTGCGTCGTCAGCCGTTCGTCGCCAGCACGCTGCTGGGTGCGACCACCATGGAGCAGCTGAAAACCAACGTGGAAAGCCTGCACCTTGAGTTGAGCGAAGAGGTTCTGGCAGAAATTGAAGCGGTGCATAAGGTCTATACCTACCCGGCACCGTAATCATTGTGTGGTCTGATACCCCCTTCCGACGGGAGAGGGTATCAGGGAGAGGAGCTACACCTTACCTTTCCAGGCCCACAGCACGATAATCGCGACCGCGAACAGCGTACCGAAACCAATCCCAACGCCAACCACCGGAATTCCCACCATTACCGCCAGCGAGTAAAGACCGAGCATAATCAGCATCGCGCTGTTTTCACCGAGGTTTTGCACCGCAATCGCATTACCCGCGCCGACCGTGTGTTTCCCGCGCTCCTGCAACAATGCATTCAGCGGCACCACGAAGAAGCCACCGCAGACCCCCAGCAGCAACAGCAGAACGTAAGCCGGTAGCAGCGCGTGCTGTAGCGCAAAAATCACCACCGCAATACCAATCAAAACGCCCGCAGGCATACAGCGCGCCACGGTTTCCAGCGTCACCAGCCTAGCCGCGGCCCCCGCACCGACCACAATCCCAACGGCGACCATTGCATTCAGGTACGTCGGCGTCGCATTGTCGGTTATCCCCAACGCAGCCGGTACCCATAGCACCAGCAAGAAACGCAGCGTGACGCCCGCGCCCCAGAACAGGCTGGTGCCCACCAGCGAAAAGCGGGTTTCAGAGCTGTGCCACAGCGTTTTACAGGCCGAGAAGAAACTGCCGGTCATGGCATTGAAACGCCAGGACTGCCCGCTTCTCGCCGCCGGTAAGCGAGTGATGAACAGGTTGGCGACCACCGCGCCAGCGTAAACCAGCGCACACACGCCCAGCGCCGCCAGCACGTGCCAGTCGGCCAGCACGCCCCCCGCGACTGAGCCCAGTAAAATCGCGGCGATGGTCGAAGATTCCATCATCCCGTTAGCTTTAACCAATTTGTCACCGGTGGTGAGCTCGCCAAGAATGCCGTATTTCGCTGGTGAATAGGCTGCCGCACCCACGCCCACCAGCGTGTAGCCGATAAACGGGTTTACACCCACGCAGATAGACGCCGCGCCGATCAGTTTCATACCGTTGGCAACCATCATCACCCGGCCCTTCGGGAAGCTGTCGGCAAACTGCCCGACAAACGGCGCGAAAAGAATGTAAGCGCCCACAAACACCATTTGCAGAATCGGCTGGCTCCAGTCCGGGTAGAATTGCTCCTTCATCAGCGCCAGGGTGGCGAACAGCAGCGCGTTATCGCCAAAGGCCGACAGGAACTGGGCGCAGAGCACCGCCATCATTCCTTTCGAGCGTAGTGAAGTGTTAGTGTGCACTGACTCACTCATTCGGTTTTTCCACCTGATCAACCTGCTCTTTAAGGGCGACAAAATCGGGTTTGCCGCTGCCGAGAAGCGGTAACTGTTTAAGGCAGCGGATATCACGCGGTACCGCAAGTTCCGGTATTCCGCTGGCCCGTGCCTGCTGCTGCAGTTTGTCACGCGTCAGTTCTGCGTCGGTAGTAAACAGCACCAGCGCTTCACCTTTGCTCGCATCTTGCTTTATCACCGTGGCGTGAAGCTTGTCTGGCGATACTGCCAGCGCGAGCTGCTCGACCATTTCCAGCGATACCATTTCTCCGGCGATTTTCGCGAAGCGTTTGGCACGGCCCTGAATTTTCACGTAGCCCTGCTCGTCAAACAGCACGACATCGCCGGTGTCATACCAGCCATTTTCCAGTTCGCCGTTGTGGTTTTCTGCCGTCGGCTGTTCCAGTACGCCGGGGTTTTCCACTCGCAGATAGCCGTTCATGATATTCGGCCCCTTCAACTGCAAACGCCCGCCTTCCTCAATGCCTGGCACCGCCAGCAGTCGCGCATCCATACCCGGTAGAATACGGCCCACGGTGCCCGGTTTTGCCGCCATTGGCACGTTGATCGACACCACCGGTGCGCATTCGGTTACGCCGTAGCCTTCCAGAATGCGCAGGCCAAATTTGTCCTGCCAGATTTGCTTCGTGCTGTCCTGGAGCTTTTCGGCACCTGCGACCACGTAACGCACTTTATGGAAATCATACGGATTGGCAAAACGCGCGTAGTGACCAAGGAACGTAGACGTTCCGAATAGCACCGTACAGTTACGATCGTAGACCAGCTCCGGCACAATGCGATAATGCAACGGGCTCGGGTACAGGAACACTTCCGCCCCGGTCAGCAGTGGCGTAAACAACCCCACGGTCAGGCCGAAAGAGTGGAACAGCGGCAGCGCCGACATAAAGCGGTCTCGGGCAGTGAAGTCAGCGATGGTTTTAATCTGCTCGACGTTGGCCAGAATGCTTTTATGACTGTGTACCACGCCCTTCGGATGACCTTCTGAACCCGAGGTGAAGAGCACCATCGCCGCGTCTTCCGGTTGCTGCTTTACCTGCGCAAGATGCGGGGCCAGCAGATGGCCGAAAATCCACAGCTTGTCGGTCAGCGTCACGTCGCCTTTTAAATCTTCCAGAAATACCCAACGCACCTGGGTCAACTGTTCCGGCAGGTGCCATAGCTTGCCTTTCTCGAGGAAGGTGCGAGAGGTAAATATGGTTTTTATTTCTGCTGCGGTAATCGCGCTGGAAAACCCTTTGATGCCAGCGGTGTAGTTCATCATTGCCGGGATACGCCCGCGAGCAATAGCCCCGAAAATCACCGCTGCGCTGATCCCGGCATTCGGTAACATCAGGCCAATTTTCTCGCCCTTAGCGCTGTATTTTTCCAGCATACGTGCCACGAACAGCGTTTTGGTCAGCAGTTTTCGGTAGTTATCCGGCTGAAAATTGATGTCTTCAATACACTGTTTTCTGTCGCCATAGCGATGCTGGGCAGTAAGCAGCGCTTCATACAGCGTTTCACGCGGACGCACCGCCATGCGGGCTTCCATCATGATTTGATGCAGCATTTCCCCGGCGATTTTTCGGCGATCGCGTGCGCGCGGCGCTTCCGGCATCGGCAGTGACGTCGGGGGCAAAATATGCAGCTGGATTTGCGGGAAGAAGCGGCGTTTCACCAGGCCTTTCAGTCGGCTGGCAAACGTCAGCTCCGCGCCTTCAATACGAATCGGGACCACCACCGCCTGCGACTTCGCTGCCACAAAGGCCGCACCGTCGTAGATTTTCATCAGCGAACCGGTAATGGAAATACGCCCTTCCGGGAAAATCACCACCGGGCGCCCTTGCTCAACCAGACGCACCAGATGCTTGATGGACATCGGTTTAGTCGGGTCCAGCGGCACAAAATCAATGAGCGGCGCCAGCCAGCGCATAAACCACTTCTGACTGATAGAGCTATAGACCGCAAACACCGGGCGCACGGGTAAAAACAGCGCCAGTAAAATGCCGTCAATAAAAGAGACATGGTTCGGCGTGATAAGCACTTTCGGCTGACGCAAAGCGGCCGCATTTCCTGTGACTTTGACCCGAAACATCACTCTGAAAAGAAATCGAAAAAAGCCCAACAGCATATCAACTCCATTTTGCAAAAAATCACTTTTTGCAGGGTACATGAGATGCGGCAGGAAAGCAGGAGGGGGGTGAATTTTGGGTAAAAAAAACCTGCGCATCTGCGCAGGTCGGTGCAAGTAGAGAAGTACGAAAATCGTACTAAAAAATTCTCACCAATCAATACCTCTGGGACTTTGATTGTGGCTTTTGCACGCAAAGCTCGCCACCGGGAAAACGCAAAGGAATGAGCCGAAGTGCAACGATGTGTTACGATCGTCGGTTACTGTTACAGATATGAAATTTAGGGCAAAAAAAACCTGCGCATCTGCGCAGGTTGGTGTAATCAAGTGGCCTTCCCCTAAGGGTCGACTTCACCTATCAATACCTCTGGGATAATCAGAGTATCAATCAGATTGATGAATCCTCCAGCGATCAATCGCAACAGCTAATCGCAAAGTGTAACTAAAGGTTTGGATTCATCTTTTCCATTTTCAATTGCCAGTGACGTGCTGTGTAACTTTTCACGCCATACGCCCTTTCGCATCACATTTGCAGCAGACGAGCCGCGCTTAGCCTTGAACAACACTGGGTTTTCCGTAACACTGAACAGGTGTAACCGTTTTCCCTCTTAAAAGGCATGTTATGGCGACAATAAAGGATGTGGCCCGGATGGCAGGTGTTTCTGTTGCCACCGTTTCCCGGGTTATCAATAACTCTCCCAAAGCCAGCGATGCCTCACGTCAGGCAGTATTTTCCGCCATGGAAACGCTCAGCTATCATCCAAACGCTAACGCACGCGCGCTGGCGCAGCAGTCGACGGAAACCGTCGGTCTGGTGGTGGGCGATGTGTCCGATCCTTTCTTTGGTGCGATGGTCAAAGCCGTTGAACAGGTGGCGTATCACACCGGTAATTTCCTGTTAATTGGCAATGGCTACCATAACGAGAAAAAAGAGCGCCAGGCCATAGAGCAATTGATTCGCCATCGCTGCGCGGCGCTGGTTGTACATGCCAAAGTACTGCCCGATGAAGAACTGATTGGACTGATGAAACAGATCCCAGGCATGGTGTTGATCAACCGGATCGTGCCCGGTTTCGAAAAACGCTGCGTGGCGCTCGACGATCGTTACGGCGCCTGGCTCGCCACCCGTCATTTGATCCAACAAGGTCATACCCGAATTGGCTATCTCTGTTCGAACCACGCTATTTCCGACGCCGAAGATCGTTTGCAGGGCTATTACGATGCGCTGAAAGAGAGCGGTTTACCGTGCAATGAGCGGCTGGTGACGTTCGGCGAGCCGGATGAAAGCGGCGGCGAACAGGCGATGACCGAACTGCTGGGCCGCGGCAAAAACTTTACCGCTGTCGCCTGCTATAACGACTCGATGGCCGCAGGGGCGATGGGCGTGCTGAATGATAACGGCATTGACGTACCGGGGGAAATTTCACTGATTGGGTTCGATGACGTGCTGATTTCACGCTACGTGCGCCCGCGCCTGACCACCGTGCGCTATCCGATCGTCACCATGGCGACTCAGGCCGCAGAACTGGCGCTGGCGCTGGCCGATAAACGCCCGCTGCCGGAAATCACCCACCTGTTCAGCCCGACGCTGGTGCGCCGTCATTCAGTGATTTCACCGGTGGAAACTCAAAGCTCGTAGCGATACAGATGCACGGTGGTGGCCGGATACTCAATGCCATCACCGATGTACTGCCAGCCAAAACGCTCGTAGAAATCACGACACGCCGAATAAAGATGCAGCTGCGAATAGCCTTTTCCGCGCGCGTAATCAATCACATGTGACTGCAACCTGCCCGCAATGCCCTGCCCTCGCACCGATTCATCGACGTACAGCGCCGCCATCCACGGGAAAAGATCCTGACGGCTAATCAGGTCGCAGCGCCATAAACCCACCGTCGCCAACAGCGTGTCGCCGTCGGTTAGCACAAAGGTGAGCGGCAGCGCGTCGGGCGTCTGACTGTGCTCAATGATACTGGCGAAAAACTCGCGCGGCATTGCCACGCCACCAAACGCCTGCCAGAGCCAGTCGATGACCTGGCGGCTGTGCTGCGGTACGTCATGCAGCGGCTGGACTTTCACATCAATTTCCCCTGAAAAATGGGTACAGATTCAAACAGATAGCCGTCGAAATCGGGCGCATCCTCGTCAGACAGCTCCAACAGGCTGTTTTTCACGTTCTCGAGGTGCTGCCAGGTTGCCTGCCAGGCGCCCATTACGTCGCGACGGCGCAGCGCCGCCAGAATGGTTTGCCTGTCACCGAGCCACTTCAGGCGGTAGACACGGCTGGCAATGTGGGCGTTAAACTGCTGCCACAGCGGGCTGCTGTCCATTTGCAGCCAGATTTTCTCAACGGTGGTCAGTAGCATCTGGTTTTGCGTCGCGCCAGCCAGCACCAAGTGGAACATTTTACTGTTGTCTTGGGTGGTGTCATTAGCCGCAATCGCGCGCTGTTCCTGCTCGATAATACGCTTGAGATTGTCGATGTCAGCCCGGGTGGCCATTTTCGCGGCGAAGGCCGCAATGTTGCTTTCAAGAAGCTGACGCGCTTGCAAAATCTCAAACGGCCCGACGTCGCTGTTCAGCATCTGCTCTTCTTCGCTGTCATTTTCCTGCGGAATACGCATTACGTACACGCCCGACCCCTGGCGAATATCAACGGTTCCCTGCAGCTCCAGCATCAGCAACGCTTCACGCACGATAGTCCGGCTGACGCCATACTTTTCCGCAATGTTACGCTCGGGCGGCAACCGGGAACCCACCGGGTAAAGGCCCTGCATAATCTGGGCACGCAAATCTTCACCAATTTCCTGGTAAGGTTTTTTTTCCGGCGGAACAACGGCCTTTTCCACAATATCACCTGTGTCTGCTTGCGGGTGGATGCACAGACCGCCGCTCCGGGCGGTCTGACCGGCGGCTATAGTAGCAAAATTCATGCAACTGCAGGAGCGCCGCTATTTCAGTTCATCGTCGATATTTAGCGTGAGCGATCGGGAATCACGCAGCCTGCGGAACCAGCTCGCTGATTTTTTCGCACGCCGTGCCCGGTTATTGGCAAGGTCAATTTCAATCAGACCATAGCGGTTTTTGAAGGCATTCATTGGTGAAACGTTGTCGGTAAACGCCCACAGCATGTAGCCGTGACAGTTGGCACCGTCCTGTTTTGCCCGCAGTGTCTGCCAGAGGTGTTCGCTGATGAAATTGATGCGGTAGTCGTCTTCAATCACGCCATCACTGTTGCGGAACTGACCTTCGTTTTCAATGCCCATTCCACTTTCCGCCACGAACCACGGAATATTGCGGTACTCATTTTTGATGCGCATCGCCATGTCGTACACGATTTGTGGGTAGATTTCCCAGCCGCGTGATTTGTTCATCCGCCGCCCCGGCAGCTCAAATGGCTCGTAGTAATAGGCCGGATGGAATGGGGTTTCCGGATGCCACGCGCGCGACGGTGCTTTGACACGATGCGGGTAATAGAGGTTTATCCCCAGCTCGTCGACGGTGTTAGTGCGGATAATCTCCAGCTCTTCCTCAGTGTGCTCCCACGCCACATGGTGCTGTTCCAGCAGCGTGAGCAGTTCAGGCGGATACTCGCCTTTCACCATCGGGTCGAGAAACACCCGGTTGTAGAAAAGGTCATAGCGCTCAGCGGCCCGCACATCGTGCACCGCTCGCGAACGTGGATACGTCACTTCCGGATTCAGAATACAGCCTACGCTGCCACGATAGCCTTTCTCACGGAACAGTTTCACCACCCGCGCCGTCGCCAACACTTTGTGGTGATTCCACTGCATCCAGGTGCCGGTATTTTGCTCGTACGGCCAGCGCAGCGCGTCGAGATAGACCCGGGTCTGCACCACGATCGGTTCGTTGAAGGTGAACCAACGCGTCACTTTATGGTGATAGCGTTCGAAGACTTTCTCGACGTAGCCCACGAAAAGGTCGACCACTTTTTTCGACGCCCAGCCGCCGTAGGTTTCCAGCAAATAGCCCGGTAGCTCGTAGTGTTCGAGGCAAATCATCGGCGTGATGCCGTTGGCGTTCAGCTCATCAAACAGCGCGTCGTAATAGGCAGCGTACTCTTCATCAACGGTGACGTTTTCGTAATCGGTGAGGAAGCGCGACCAGTTAATCGAGGTGCGATAGTGGGTCAGCCCCGCCTGTTTCATTAACGCCACATCTTCGCGAAAACGGTTGATGAAATCAGTGGCAACCGCCGGGCCGTAACCGTCGTGCCAGACGTGCCTGTCATTTTTGTACCAGAGATCAGGCCAGGAATCCTGCCCCTCTTTTTTACCGCTCCAGCCTTCCGTTTGCCATGCGGAAGCCGCAGCGCCGAGAATGAAATCCTGTGGAATCGTGATCGTTTTCTGACTCATAGCGTCCTCATGCGTTCTCGGTGGCCTGTTGCTGCGCCTGTAACTGCGCCTGCTCGGCACGGCGGGAGGCGATTTTCACAAATGGCAGATAAATGATGATGGCGGTAACGATACAGATTAGCTGGGTGATCACCGCGCCCATGGAACCGGCGGTAGACAACCAGGCGTTGATCAGCGGCGGCGTGGTCCATGGCACCATCACGACGGCTTTCCCGGCAAACCCAGTGGCGGTCGCGAAGTAGCCGATGGAGCCGGTTACCAGTGGGGTGATGATGAACGGGATCGCCAGAATCGGGTTGAGCATAATCGGCATGCCGAAAATCACCGGTTCGTTAATGTTGAACAGGCCAGGGCCAATCGACAGCTTGGCAATTTCTTTCATCTCTTTGCGCTTGCTGGCAATCATCACCGCAACCAGCAGGCCAATCGTCAGGCCAGAGCCGCCGATGCTCATGTACACATCCCAGAACGGCATGGTGATGATGTTTGGCACCTCTTTGCCCTGTTCGAAGGCGCTCATGTTGACGGTGATCGCCCCTAACAAAAGCGGCTCGCGGATAGGCTTGATCATCTGGTTTCCGTGAATGCCGATCACCCAAAACAGCTGGGCGACAAACATCAGCAGCAGAATGCCTGGCAGGCTTTGCACCACGCGCTCAAGCGGCTGCTGCACCACCTGATACACCGCATCATAAAGATACATACCGGTCAGTTGATGGAACACGAAGCCGAAAGTCGCAATCACGGTGGTGGTGATGATCGACGGGATCAGCGCGGAAAACGAGGCCGAGACGTTCGGCGGCACGGTATCCGGCATTTTGATCTTCAGGCCCGGGCGCTTTTCCAGCCAGCAGTAGATTTCAACCGACAGAATCGCAATGAACATGCCGAGGAACAGGCTGCGGGTGTCAGAGAACTGGCGCAGCAGAACGTCTTTCACTTCATGCATTTGCCCGTCGACCATCATTTCTACCGTGGTCGGCGTCACGCAGATAAAGCAAATCACCGCCAGCAGGCCGGGGAACAACGTTTTAATGCCGTTGATGCGACCCAGTTCGATGCCGATTAAAAACACCGCGCCGATGTTAAGAAAGTTAAGCGTGGCGTAGTTGATAGCCCCGGTTATCGGCTTGAGAGCCGCCAGGAATGACAGGGACTGGAAGCTGGCGAGACCGTTTTTTGGGTCCAGCACCATGTTGGAAATCAGTACTGAAAAGGCGCCGACGATGATCACCGGCATGAGGGTTATAAAGGAAGATTTGATCGCCATGATATAGCGGTAGCTATTGAATTTTGTGGCGAAACTTCCCAGAGAATCGATGAGCTTTTCCTGAAATGCCATAAAGGTGATACCTCAAATGTGGGCTTTTATCAAAATGGGTTTACAGCCTTGGTCCATTTGGCATACCAAAAATAGCGAGGTGTCGGACAAAGTTCTGTGACTGAAGTCTCACAGAGCAATGTGGCATTCCAAATAAATACCAATTCATCACATTGGCATACCACGTAGTTTTTGCAGGGGTATTTCAGCTAAACGCTGTCAAAAGCGTGATCGCGATGGTTATTTGTAACGAACGCAGAAGATATGCCCCTGAATGTCTGTGATAAACTGCAACCATCATGGCGTATCAGGAATCAACAATGGCAACAATGCTGGATGTCTCACTACGCGCTGGCGTGTCGAAAGCGACCGTTTCCCGCGTACTGAACGGCACAGGTCAGGTAAAAGAAAGCACCCGTAAGCAGGTGTATAAAGCCATGGAAGAACTGGGGTACCGCCCGAATTTTTTGGCGCGCTCCCTGGCGAATCGCACCAGTAACAGCATCGGCCTGGTGGTCTCGACGTTTGATGGTTTTTACTTCGGACGTCTGCTGCAACAGGCCTCGCGTCAGACGGAAACCCACGGTAAACAGCTTATCGTCACCGATGGCCACGACACGCCAGAACGTGAAGAACAGGCAGTGCAAATGCTCGCCGACCGCCAGTGCGACGCCATTGTGCTCTACACCCGCTTTATGAGCGAAAAGGCAATCATGAAGCTGATTAACTCCATCGACATGCCGGTGGTGGTTATCAACCGCGACGTAAGCCAGGCCCGCGATCGCTGCGTGTTCTTCGAGCAGCAGGACGCCGCGTTTCAGGCAGTGGAATACCTGATTTCTCAGGGCCATCGTGATATCGCCTGTATAACCGTGCCAATTCACACGCCGACCGGTAAAGCACGCTTGCAGGGCTACCGCAGCGCGCTGGAAAAGCACGGCATTGCCTGGGATCCTGACAAAGTGAAATACGGGGATTCGGGGATGACGCGCGGCTACGAGCTGTGCCTGCAGTTGCTGGAGGAGAACGCGACGTTCAGCGCGCTGTTTGCCTGTAACGATGATATGGCGTTAGGGGCGTCGAAGGCGCTGCATCAGGCGGGCTTACGAATTCCACAGGATATTTCTCTGTTCGGATTTGATGATGCCCCCTGCGCAAAATGGCTTGAGCCGGGGCTTTCAACGGTCTATTTGCCTATCGACAACATGATAACCACCGCTATCGATCAGGCCATTAAACTCGCCAACGATTTGCCTATCGAAACCCTGCCGCCGTTCACCGGAAAACTGGTGCTGCGCGAATCGGTCACCACAGGCCCGTTTTATCAGAACAGTTCCAGCGCCAGCAGTTCCTGAATAGTCTGACGACGACGGATAAGCCGCGCGCTGCCGTTGTCGTACAGCACTTCCGGCAGCAGCGGACGGCTGTTGTAGTTGGAAGACATCGACGCACCGTACGCCCCGGTATCATGCAGCACCAGATAATCTCCCGGTACCACCTGCGGCAGTTCACGCGTTTCCACTTTCCCGCCTTCCTGCTGGGTAAACACGTCGCCGGATTCACACAGCGGGCCTGCCACCACGGTTTCAACCAATGCCGCCTGGGATAAATCGCGGCCGTCCGCTGGCAGAGCGGAAATATGGTGATAGCTGCCGTACATCGACGGACGCATCAAATCGTTAAAGCCTGCATCAATCAGCACAAAGTGACGACTGCCCATGTTTTTCACGCTGCGTACCTGCGCCACCAGCACGCCGGATTCCGCCACCAGAAAACGCCCCGGCTCGATCTCCAGTTTCACCGGGTGACCAAGATGTTTAGCGATTTGCTCTCGGGCAGCATTCCACAGACCAAAATAGTGCTGGGTATCGATGGTCTCATCGTCGTAACGATAAGGGATCGACAGGCCGCCGCCAGCTGAGATGGCTTCCAGGTCCTGCCCAAACTCAATAACCTGACGCACCATCGCGCCGCACACCTGCTCCAGATGACCGTAGTCCACGCCGGAGCCGATGTGCATGTGAATGCCCACCAACGTCAGTTGATAACGCTGAATGACTTCCAGCGCATCCGGCAGGTCGCTGTACCAGATACCGTGCTTGCTGTTTTCGCCGCCGGTATTCGTTTTCTGGCTGTGACCGTGGCCGAAGCCCGGGTTCACTCGTAGCCATACGCGATGCCCCGGCGAAACGTCCCCGAGCTGCGCCAGCATATCCACCGAACCGGCGTTCACCGGAATTTTCAGCTCGGCTACACGGGCGAGCGTCGCGTCGTCAATCATATCGGCAGTGAACACGATGTCGTCCGGGTGCGTTTCAGGATCGTATCCCGCCGCCAGCGCACGTTCGATTTCACCCAATGAAACGGAATCCACCTTCACACCCTGCTCGCGCATCAGGCGCAGGATGTGGATATTGGAGCAGGCTTTCTGCGCAAAACGCACCACGTCGAACTGGCTCAGCTGCGCAATTTGCTGGCGGATAATCGCCGCATCATAAACCCACACCGGACAGCCAAACTCGGCAGGCAGGCGCAGCAGGTTCTCGGCATTGAGGTCAGTTTCAGTCGTATTCAGTGGGCGTGGCATGGTGAACTCCGGTGTATTTGCTTTTAACCGATTACGCCACAGCGCTTGTCGAATAAAAAATATCGTTTTATCCAGACTTCATGCAAAATTGATATATACCCAAGTTCATTCAAGTTGCAGGACAAAACGCCTGAAGCGTTTTGAACAGCGCTTGCGCTGGCCCCGAAGGGGCGAGGCCATAGGCCGAGTAACGCGGCAACGGAGCGAATCCCGATGAGCTTACACGGGTAAGTGATTCGGGTGAATGAGAGCAGCCAACAACCCTGCAACTTGAAGGGCGACGGGTATAGATAACGTAATGAAAGGAATAGCCATGCCCACCGTGAATTTGCGCCACATCGAAATTTTTCATGCGGTGATGACCACTGGCAACCTGACGGAAGCCGCAACGATGCTGCACACCTCTCAGCCAACCGTCAGCCGGGAACTTGCCAGGCTTGAGAAAGTGCTGGGTCTAAAACTGTTTGAGCGCAACCGCGGCCGTTTGCACCCGACGGTGCAGGGGCTGCGGCTATTCGAAGAGGTGCAACGTTCGTGGTACGGTCTGGACCGAATTCTCAGCACCGCAAAAAGCCTGCGTGAATTTCGTCAGGGCGAGTTGTCGGTGGTGTGTTTGCCGGTGTTTTCGCAGTCTTTTCTACCGGCGTTGTTGCAGCCGTTTTTGGTGCGCTATCCGGACGTCAGTCTGCAAATTGTGCCGCAGGAATCCCCGCTGCTGGAAGAATGGCTGTCGGCCCAGCGCCACGACTTAGGACTGACAGAAACGCTGCACACGCCGCCCGGCACCGAGCGTACGCCGCTGTTGAGTATGAATGAAGTGTGCGTGCTGCCTGCCGCGCATCCGTTGGCCCAGAAAACCGTCCTCACGCCGCAGGATTTTGAAGGTCAGAATTACATCAGCCTGTCGAGAACGGACAGCTATCGCCAGTTGCTCGACGGCCTGTTTACCGAACACGGCGTGCACCGGCGGATGGTAGTAGAAACCCACAGCGCGGCATCCATTTGCGCGATGGTGCGGGCGGGCACAGGGATTTCCGTCGTCAACCCGTTTACCGCGCTGGACTATGCCTACGGCGGAGACAACAGTGGCATCGCTGTCCGCCGATTCAGTGTGGATGTCCCCTTCACCGTCAGCCTGATTCGTCCACTGCACCGACCGGGCTCAGCGCTTGTCGATGCGTTTATCACGCACCTGCAAAACGGCGTAACCTCGCTGGTCACACCGCTGGAGGAAATGCTCAACCGCGTCAGGAAAGGATAAAGTCGACGGCGTCGGAGGCGTGCAACGCCGCAGTATCAAACACGGGAATAGGGCTGCGTTCTGTCGGCACCAGCAGGCCAATTTCGGTACAGCCAAAGATGACGCCTTCAGCGCCTTCACCGACCAAACGTTCAATCACTTGCAAATAGTAAGCGCGTGACGCCTCGGTGAATTTCCCGAGACACAGCTCTTCAAAAATAATTTGGTTGATACGAGCACGCTCATCGGCATCCGGAATTAGGGTGTTCAGCGAAAATTCCTGCTCCAGGCGCCCCCGATAAAAATCCTGTTCCATGGTGTAGCGTGTCCCCAGCAGCGCCACATTTTTGACGCCCTGCTTTTCAATCGCCCGTCCGGTGGCATCGGCAATGTGCAGGAACGGCACGCCGCAGCGCAGCTCAATGTGTGAAGCCACTTTGTGCATAGTATTGGTACACAACACGATGCCTTCGGCGCCAATGCTTTCCAGATTTGCCGCCGCTTCGGCGAGGATCTCGCCCGCTTTATCCCATTGGCCCGATGACTGGCAGGTTTCTATTTCCTGAAAATCAACGCTGTGCATGAGGATCTTCGCCGAATGCAGGCCGCCAAGGCGCTGCTTGATCCCTTCATTAATCAGTCGATAGTAAGGGATCGTCGATTCCCAACTCATACCGCCAAGCAGGCCAATCGTTTTCATGGAGTATCCTTTTCAGTGTTTCCGACAGTGAAACAGAGTTGTGATCAACTTTCCACTTCTCCACGCATAAGTTTTCATTTCTGTCAGGCTGCGATAAGTTGAATGAAACAATGTTTCACTCTGAGGTTCACATTATGTTTGTGCAGCATAAAGACACCATCCTGGAAGATTTGGGCAGCGGCGTGAGCCGTCGGATCCTGGCCCACGGTGGAAAAATGATGGCGGTAGAAGTGCATTTTGATACCGGGGCCGTAGGGCCGATGCACAATCATCCTCATGAGCAACTGACCACCGTGCTGTCCGGCGAATTTGAATTTACTATTGGCGATGAAACGCAGATTGTCCGCGCCGGGGATACGCTCTACAAACAGCCTCACATAATGCACGGCTGTGTGTGCCTGAAAGCCGGTGTGCTGCTCGATACCTTCACGCCAATACGTGAAGATTTTCTGTCATAAAAAAGAGAAGGTTACCCTTCTCTTTTTGTTGATTTTTTTACCCGGGAGAAACGCGCTTATGCCGTTTTTTCCTCAAATAGCCGTGGCGCTACACGAGATTCACGAGCGTGTTGGAACAGCACTACGCCACCGCCAATCATCCCGCCCAGCAGCGCTGCCAGCAGTACGATCAGCGACTTTCCTGGGCCATCTTTTTTCACCGGCAAAGACGGTGACAGCTGATAATTGACGACAGGGAACTGAACGTTTTGAATATTCAGCTGCTCAATTTTTTTTAAGCGATATTCACGGTTAAGAATTTCGGCATTCAGCTCGGAGACATCGCTCATGGCTTTTTCGATTTCCAGCTTCTTATTGATCCCGTCGGTGCCGAGGGTCACTGAGAAATCCGGATCGTCTTTTATCGTCTGGCCATTGCTGTACACGGGCTTATTAATTCCCGCCGCCTTTGCCACCTGCAAAGAATAATTGAGACGTTTTATTTTGGTCTCTTTTTCATATTCCAGCTTCGCGCGATCCAACTCCAGACGCTGTTTTTCGACCTGGATTTTCATCGCCACGGTTTCGTTGATATTCGACATGGTCTGTTTGACCACTTTATCCGCGACGAACTTCATGTAGCCAGCCAGAATACTTTGCGTTTCTTCAGACTGTGGGCCGGTAAAAGAAAGCGTCCAGGAGTGATACGGCGTGGTGGGTTCTTTTTTATTGCTCGCATCATCCACGGCTTTCATTTTCTCAGAGACCGCCACCACGGCGCGATACAGCTCCGCGGGCTCAACGTCGACACCATCGAACTGGCTCATCAGTTGCGGCGATGATTTCACAAATTCTTCCAGCATTACGGATGAGTTAAATTTCTTGATGAAGAGATTAAAAATACTGGCGCTGTCGACGTTGATATCCACGCCCAGAACCTGCACCTTGGCGATCAGCGTGTTAAGCGGCACCAGTTGGGTACGCTCGGCCGGGGTGATTACCGAGCTACTGGTCCATTTTTGAGGCAGAAAGAAGCTGATCGCCAGCGCCATCAGAGCAAAGCAAAAGACGGTTCCCAGGATCCGTATTTTCGCGCGCCAGAGGATGTCGACGAGCGCAAGAAGATCGATTTATTGCCCATTGGCAGGAACGTTTTCAGGACGGGGGAAAGGAATAATAGCGCCCGGTTGCGGTTTAATATCCATAGTTGACATAGTATGTGGGTCGTTGCGTAGGGAGGTAGTTTCAACCCAATATATCCCTTCAAGAATTTTCTGAAAACATTTAATTTCAGAAAACTCGCTATTGCACATCATTTGAGAACGAACTAAGCATTGGTGCTTTGTTTTCCGCGCCCCGGACAATACCTACGCAAATACGTAGTTGATTATTACCGCTAATTGTTTTAGTGGCACAAAGGCCTGTGCGCAAGAATTAGACGCTTGCTGTCAATGAAAATGCGTATAAATTCGCACCGTCGATTAACGCTTATTGTATTCATAATGTGAATATAAAAAACCCCACTATTCAGTGGGGATATCATTCAAAATCTGAGAGATTATCGCGCCAGCCAGCCGCCATCTACCGCAACGGTATAACCGTTGATGTAGTCTGAGGCGCTGGAGGCCAGGAAGACGACCGGGCCCATCAGATCAGATGGCAAACCCCAACGGCCCGCAGGGATACGGTCGAGGATTTCAGCACTGCGCTGTTCATCGGCACGCAGCATTTGAGTGTTGTTGGTCGCCATGTAACCCGGCGCAATCGCATTCACGTTGATGCCGTGTTTTGCCCATTCGTTAGCCAGCAGACGAGTGACGCCCATCACGCCGCTTTTCGATGCGGTGTAAGACGGCACACGGATCCCGCCCTGGAAAGAGAGCATCGAGGCGATGTTGATAATTTTGCCGCCGTTACCCTGGCTGATGAAGTGCTTCGCCGCTGCCTGCGCCATGAAGAACACGGCCTTGATGTTCAGGTTCATGACATCATCCCAGTCTTTCTCGCTGAACTCAATCGCGTCCTGACGACGAATCAAACCGGCGTTATTGACCAGAATATCGATATGTCCAAACTCGGTCACCGCGCGCTCCAGCAGTTGAGGAATGCCGTCGATATTACGTAGATCGGCGGTCAGGCTCAGGAAGCGACGACCACGGGCGGTGACTTGCTCCATCGTTTCAGTCGGCTCGACGATGTTAATGCCGACGATATCACAGCCCGCTTCCGCCAGACCTATCGCCATGCCCTGTCCTAAACCGGTGTCACAGCCGGTAACCACCGCGACTTTACCTGCCAGTGAAAATGTGTCGAGAATCATAGTAAGTCCTTATTCATTTCGCGCCTGTTTCAGACAGGCAAGTTTATTGGCTGTCCGCGACGTAGAGCCTATCCCAGTAGGCGTAGATTGTTGCAGGCAGTTTGGACTCGGACAGCGCGGAAAAACCGGAGCGTACACCTGGTACGTGAGGATTTTGAGCACTGCCCAGGACCAAAATGGCAAATAAAATAGCCTAATGGGATAGGCTTCTAGCGCAGATCCTTCACAGCAACGTGGTCCATATCATCGAAGACCTGGTTTTCGCCAACCATACCCCAGATGAATGTATAAGCCTGAGTACCCACGCCTGAGTGAATCGACCAGCTCGGCGAAATGACCGCCTGCTCGTTGTGCATCACGATATGCCGCGTCTCCTGTGGCTGTCCCATCATGTGGAACACGCAGGCGTCATCGGCCATGTTGAAATAGAAATAGACTTCCATCCGACGTTCATGGGTGTGGCACGGCATGGTGTTCCACAGATTGCCCGGGTCCAGCTCGGTCAGGCCCATGCTGAGCTGACAGGTTTCCAGCACGTCCGGCACAAAGTATTTATTGATCGTGCGACGGTTACTGGTGAGGTTATCGCCGAGCGTCACCGGTGCCACATCGGCAGGGGTGACTTTTTTGGTCGGGAAGGTGCTGTGTGCTGGCGCGCAGTTGTAGTAAAACTTCGCCGGTTTTGCCGAATCAACGCTGGCGAACACCACTTCTTTCGCGCCCTTGCCGACATACAGCGCATCGCGATGGCCGATTTCGTAGCACTTGCCGTCGACCGTGATGGTGCCTGGCCCGCCAATGTTAATCACACCCAGTTCACGGCGTTCGAGGAAATAGCTAACCCCCAGCTGCTTGCCCACTTCACCGCCAACGGAGACGGTCTTCGCGACTGGCATAATCCCGCCCACGATGATGCGATCGATGTGGCTGTAAACCAGGGTGTATTCATCCGCGACAAATATCTGTTCAACTAAAAATTCGTTGCGCAGGCCCTGAGTATCGAGGGTTTTGGCGTGCGCGCTGTGGATGCTTTGTCTGATGTCCACGTTAACCTCCAGCAATAGTGATTCATTTTGAAAAGCGGTTTTGCTTTTCCGTTGAGGCCATCTTAATCCTCTGCCAGAGTCTTTTCAATTACAAATAAAACGGCGTTTCATTTTTTCTGCATTAAAATACCAGAAATGCAAAAGCGATCACGTTACTGACCAATCGCCCATAACACGCGTTAATTAAATTAATTTAAAAACAATAGATTATAGAATTTCTGAAAAAGACAGAATGCGTAAAGAAAGGGAGTATAAAAACAAAGATGTGTCGCAGGAGAGGAAGGTCGTTGGCCCGGTTAGCTCCGCTAACCGGGCCAAGTCAGTTTATTCGCGCTCGACGGCCAGCGCCACGCCCTGCCCACCGCCAATGCACAGCGTGGCCAGCCCTTTACGGGCATCGCGCTTGATCATCTCATGCACCAGCGATACCAAAATACGGCAGCCGGATGCGCCAATCGGATGGCCCAACGCAATTGCCCCGCCGTTGACGTTGACACGTTTTTCATCCCACTCCAGCACTTTGCCGACGGAAATCGCCTGCGCGGCAAAAGCTTCATTGGCTTCAATCAGGTCAACGTCGTTCAGCTGCCAGCCCACGCGATCGAGACAACGTCGCGTGGCGTAAACCGGGGCAATCCCCATTAACGCAGGATCGACGCCGACGCTGGCGAACGCGCGAATGCGCGCCAGAATCGGCAGATTAAGCGCCATCGCTTTGGATTCACTCATCATCATCACCGCCGCCGCGCCGTCGTTGATGGAGGATGCGTTGCCCGCAGTGACCGAGCCGAGGGTGTCGAACGCCGGCATCAGACGCGCCAGCCCTTCGGCGCTGGCGTCGGTGCGCGGCTGCTCATCGGTATCCACCACCTGAGCCAACCCGTTTTTCTGCAGATTCACCACCGGCACGATTTCATCGCGGAAACGGCCAGAATCAATCGCCCGTCGCGCCTTCTGCTGCGAGCTGAGCGCCCAGGCGTCCTGCAGCTCACGCGAAATGCCGTATTCACGCGCCAGGTTTTCCGCCGTCACGCCCATGTGATAGTCGTTGAATGCATCCCACAACCCATCATGGACCAGGCTGTCAATCAGCTGGCTGTTGCCCAGACGCGCGCCGGTGCGACTGTCGGTTAAGACGTGCGGCGCGCGGCTCATGTTTTCCTGGCCGCCGGCAATCACCACATCGGCTTCGCCACACTGAATGGCCTGGGTCGCAAGATGTAGCGCCTTCAGGCCCGAGCCGCAAACGTCGTTGATGGTTATTGCCGAAACGGTATTGGGCAGGCCGCCTTTAATTGCGGACTGGCGCGCAGGGTTTTGCCCGGCGCCTGCCGTCAGCACCTGTCCGAGGATCACTTCATCCACTTCCATGGGATCCAGTCCGGTGCGTTCCACCAGTGCTTTCACCACCACACTTCCCAGCTCTACTGCCGTAAAGCACGACAATGCGCCCTGGAAACAACCAATCGGCGTTCGAACTGCACCTACGATAACGACGTCTTTCATCCCGACCTCAGCGCAAATAATCAGCGCTATAGTAGAGTATTGTTATCAACAATTATCGCAATTGTTTAAAAAAAGTGAGTTTTATCACAAAGGAAATGGCCGTCATATAACATTCATTTTACCTGAAAGGGCTAACCCCAATTCTCCCTCCCCCGCCCAGGTTGAAATAAGGTAAACTCGCCGCTGTTTTTTAGTTATCCGGTTTAAATATTCAAAAAATGTCAAAACTATGGTCAAAAGACGAAACCCTGTGGAGTTTCGCGTTATATGGTACTGCGGTGGGTGCGGGCACCTTGTTTCTACCGATTCAGTTAGGCTCCGCAGGGGCGATGGTGCTGCTGATTACGGCCCTGGTCGCGTGGCCATTAACCTACTGGCCGCACCGCGCGCTGTGTCGCTTTATTCTCTCAGCTAACTTGCCTGCCAACATCGGGATCACCGGTGCGGTGAACCACTACTACGGCAAGAAAATCGGCAATCTGATCACCGCCCTGTATTTCATCGCCTTCTTCGTGGTGGTGCTGATTTACGCGGTCGCCATTACCAACTCCCTCACCGAACAGCTGGCTCAGCATATAACGGTGACGCTCGGAGTGCGGATGCTGGTGAGTCTGGCGGTGGTGCTGGTGCTGAACCTGATTTTCCTGATGGGCCGCCACGCGACGCTAAAAGTAATGGGTTTCCTGGTATTCCCGCTGATTGGCTACTTCCTGTTCCTGTCGCTGTATCTGACTGGCTCCTGGCAACCGGCGATGTTCAGCGGCCAGCTGACGTTCACCCCGCATACGCTGCACCAGGTGTGGATCTCAATCCCCGTGATGGTTTTCGCTTTTAGCCATACGCCAATTATCTCGACTTTCGCCATCGACAGACGCGAAAAGTTCGGCGATGAGGCAATGGATAAATGCAAAAAAATTATGCGGGTTGCCTATCTCATCATCTGCCTGAGCGTGCTGTTCTTCGTTATCAGCTGCCTGCTGGCGATTCCGGAAGGTTACATCACTAACGCCAAAAACGAGGGGGTGACAATCCTTTCCGCGCTGGCGATGATGCCTGCGGCACCGCACTGGCTGGCGGTATCCGGCATTATCGTGGCTATCGTGGCGATGTCGAAATCGTTCCTCGGCACCTATTTTGGTGTCATTGAAGGGGCGAGTGAAATCGTGCGGGCGACGCTGAATCAAGCGGGCATTCGTAAAAGCCGCGCCTTCAACCGCGCAACGTCGATTTTGCTGGTGTCTACGCTGACCTTCGTGGTGTGCTGCATCAACCCGAACGCCATCTCGATGATTTATGCCATCAGCGGCCCACTGATTGCGATGATCCTGTTCATCATGCCAACGCTCTCCACGTACCTGATCCCGGCCCTCAAACCGTATCGCTCGGTCGGCAGCTTTATCACCCTGATTGTCGGTTTACTCTGCGTCTCGGTGATGTTCTTCGGCTAATCTCTGATGCGGTAGGCGACTGCCGCACATTCCGTTAAACTTTCTTACCCGCATTCCTCAGGCAATCGGTTTACACTTACCCGCTAAAGCCATCATGAGGAAACCATTATGTCCAGCGTTAAACAGTCCGGCAGCTTTACTCTTGGCAATCGCGAAATTTGGCGTTTGGGTTACGGCGCGATGCAGCTCGCCGGTCCGGGCGTGTTTGGCCCGCCGAAAGACCCTGAGATGGCGGTAAACGTCCTGCAGGCTGCGATCGACGCAGGCGTGAACCACATTGACACCTCCGATTTCTACGGCCCGCACGTGACCAATCAGTTGATCAAAAAAGCGCTGCATCCGTATCCGCAAGAATTGACCATCGTGACCAAAGTCAGCGCCCGTCGTGATGAACAAGGGAACTGGCTGCCCGCGCTGTCTGCGCCGGAGCTGACTCAGGCGGTCGAAGACAACCTGCGTAACCTTGGTCTGGATGTGCTGGACGTGGTCAACCTGCGCAGCATGATTAGCATGCATGGCCCGGCAGAAGGTTCGCTGGAAGAACCGCTGGAAACGCTGATCAAACTGAAAGACCGTGGCCTGATTCGCCATATCGGTCTGAGCAACGTCACCGCAAAACAAGTGGAAGACGGCGTGAAAATGACCGACGTCGCCTGTGTGCAAAACTTCTATAACGTGGCGAACCGTCACGATGACGCACTGATCGACATCCTTGCGGCGAAGAACATTGCCTACGTCCCGTTCTTCCCGCTCGGTGGTTTCTCGCCGCTGCAATCTCAGGAAATCAACGACATTGCGGCCAGCCTCGATGCCACGCCAATGCAGGTCGCGCTGGCCTGGCTGCTACAACGTTCGCCGAACATCCTGCTGATCCCTGGCACGTCCTCACTCGGTCACCTGAATGAGAACCTTGCTGCCGCCGCGCTCACGCTGCCGTCAGAGGCGCTGGACGTGCTGAATAACCTGCCACAGGCAGCGCAGCACTAAGCCTTACGCCCGCGTGCAACATCTGCCGTTACAACGCGCTGAGAAACTGTTTTTCCAGCGCGCTGATGGTGCCGTCCTGCTTTAACTGGCTGACGGCACTGTCAATTTTCTGACGCGTCTGTTCATCCCCTTTGCGCAGCCCAATCGCACTGGTCGACGTCAACACCGGGTCCTTCACCGCCTCGCCGGAAAAGGCAAAATCCTTACCCGCGGGTTTGACCAGAAATCCTGCCTGCCCAGCCGTGGCAACCACCAGCGTGGCATCCAGACGCCCGTTGGCGAGATCCGCATAGATATTTTCCTGATCCGGATATTCGACCACATTCACGCCCTGACTCCGCCACTTCTCCAGCGCATATTTTGCCTGGACCGACCCCTGCAGCACGCCGACGGTTTTCCCGTTGAGCGCCTGCGCACTGCTTGCCAGCGGCGCGGTTTTGGCCGAAATCAGCCGCGTATCGTCCTGATACAGCGACTGGGTGAAATCCATCACCTTCTGGCGTTGGGCATTCGGCGCCATCGACGACAAAATGGCATCAAATTTCTTAGCGTTGAGGCCAGGGATCAAGCCATCAAACCCGGTTTCCACCCATTCACACTGCACCTTTGCACGTTCGCAAATGGCTTTACCGACGGCGATATCCAGCCCGGTCAACGTACCATCGGGCAGCTTATATTCATAAGGTGGATAAGTCGGGTCGGTGCCAAAACGCAGCACCGGGTTATCGGCGGCAAAACCGTTCAGCGAAACGGTGCAAAACAGCGCCAGCCCGGCGAGGACTTTTTTCATTTTTAGCTCCGGTTAATCAGTGGTGAGGCGATCAAGAGCGAGGGAGATAAGGTACTTCACCCCCAGAGGAAGAATATCGTCGTTGAAATCATAATCCGGGTGATGACAGAACACGCCGCCCTGCCCCAGCAGCGCATAGGCACCGGGCTTACGCAGCAGGAACTCGGAGAAATCTTCCGAACCATTAAGCGGCTCAATATCGCGCTTTACCGCACTGGCACCGAATACCTGTTCCGCCGCTCGCGCTGCCGCCCGCGCCTGCTCAGGATGGTTGACGGTGGCCGGTGAACCATTGGCAAAACGCACGCTGATCTGACATTCACTGGCAAGCGCAACACCTTCGCAAATCGCTTCGATTCGCGCTTTCGCCTGCGCACGCAGCCGTTCGTCAAAAGTACGCAGGGTACCGCTGAGCGACGCACTGGCCGGGATCACGTTCGGCGTGGTGCCCGCATGGACACTGCCCATACTCAACACCACCATTGCTGCCGGATCGACACTGCGACTGACTACGGTTTGCAGGGTGCAAATCAGCTGCGCCGCCGCCATGATCGGGTCACGACACTTTTCCGGTGCAGAGCCGTGGCCGCCCACGCCCTGGATCTCAAACAGCACGTCGTCGCAGGAGGCCAGCATCGCCCCGTCACGCACGCCAAAGATACCCGGCGGCAGGTGCGGCGCGTTATGTAAGCCGTAGATTTCATCCCAGCCAAAGCGGGCTTCGGCGTCGTCGGCCAGCATCGCCAATGCGCCGCCACCGTTCTCCTCCGCAGGCTGGAACAGCAGCACTATCTTGCCGAAGAACTGTCGATTTTCACTGAGCCAGCCCGCCGCACCGAGCAGCATCGCGGTGTGTCCGTCGTGCCCGCAGCCGTGAAATGCCCCGGCCAACGTCGATCGCCACGCCGGCGAGCCGCCTTCGTCCATCGGCAGCGCGTCCATATCCGCGCGCAGGGCGATAGTCCGGCCCGGCCCGCATTCCCCATGAATGACACCCACCACGCCGGTGCCGCCGACGCCGGTCCAGGTATCGATTCCCCACGCCCGTAACTGGCTGGCGACGCGCAAACTGGTGCGCCGCTCGCCGAACGCCACTTCCGGGTGAGCATGAAGATCGCGACGAAAGGCCACCAGCGCCTCAATGTCAAACGTCAGTTCAGGAATACTTTTCGCCATCAGGACCGCCCTCTCACTCTTCGGGATGCGTAACATTCGCTGGTCTGATGCTATAAGTGTTTTAATTTAAGGGTCAATTTTCCGTTTCTTATGCCTATAACCGGGCGTTATAGAGGGAGGCGTTATCAAGACTTCACAGCTGAAACTGCTGGTTGCCATCGCGCGCCAGGGCACATTAATGGGTGCCGCCAGCGAGCTACACCTGACGCAGCCTGCGGTCACCAAAAGCATTAAAGAACTGGAAGCTCAGCTTGGCGTGCAGCTGTTGGTTCGTAGCGGTCGCGGGGTGCGTTTCACCGACTACGGTGAAATTCTGCTGCATTCTGCGCGGCGCATAACCGCCGAAATGGAGAGCGCCGAACAGGCCATCGCCCAGATGAAATCCGCCACCCCATCGACGCTCAAAATCGGCGTGTCGCTGCTGTCAGCCACCGTTCCCGTCTATGCCGCATTAAGTCGCTTTCGCGCCCGCTGGCCGCAGACACAGCTGGAAATTATGGAAGGGATGCCGCGTCAGATTATCGACAGCCTGCGCAGCGGTGAATTCGATTTGTGCCTCGCGTTCATTGCCGACAGCGATTCGATCGCCGAGTTTGCCTTTATTCCGCTGGCCCGCTGGCCACAGCGCCTCATGTACAGCGGTGATGTGAATGATGCGTCGCTGCAGGCGCTCTCCGCCAGCCAGTGGTTATGGAATCACACCGCCGAAAGCTGGTTGCCGTTCTGGCAACATCTTGCCGCCGGGGAAACGAGTGCACCACCCCGGCAAATGACACTTTGCACCTCATGGACGATTTACCGTCAGCTGGCGCTGGAGCCCAATACCGTCAGCATCTGGCCGGAGTTTCTGTTGCACGGCGACAATGCCCCCCACGCGTTAACGCCCCTGCGGTTTGCGCTCCCGGAGATAACGCTCGGCTTTATGGTTCGCCGCGACCACGTGTTCAGCCGCGCCACCGAACACTTTATCGAGTGCGTGAAAGCCGAGCTGAAATAATTTTTTTACGCCAGCGTAACTTTTTCATCACCTCCGGCGAACTGTAGGAGAAGACCTTTTCCCTACGTGACTGGAGCTGACCATGATTGCTGTGAAACATCGCTTATCTTTGCTGACCGCCGCCGCGGCCTTTGGCCTTTCGCTGATGGCGTTCAACGCTGACGCCGCTCTACCGGCGGGTGCCCAGGCGCCCACTTTCCAGCTGCAAGGTGCACTGGCGGGTAAACCGCTGACCTTCTCACTGCAGCAAGCCCTGCAAAAAGGCCCGGTGGTGCTCTACTTCTTCCCGGCGGCATTCACCAAAGGCTGTACGCTGGAAGCCCATGATTTTGCTGAAGCTACCGATGATTTTAAAAAGCTGGGCGCGACGGTGATTGGTGTCACCGCCGGGAACGTCGATCAGGTCGGGAAATTCTCCCAGCTGGAATGCCGTAACAAATTTGCAGTCGCCGCCGATCCGGGCGCAAAAGTCGCCGCGGAGTATCAGACACAAATGCAAATGGGCGGTAAAACGCTGTCTGATCGCACCTCGTTTGTCATTGCGCCGGACGGAAAAATCCTGCTGAGCTACACCGACCGCAACCCGGATGCCCACATCCAGAAAACCATGGATGCGGTGAAACAGTACGCCCAGTCGCACTCCTGAGCGCTGGCACTCCTGAAAGCAAATAGAGACGCGCTATGCTAACCGCCCTGTTCGCCGCCTTTTTAGGTGGCATTATTCTCAATTTTATGCCGTGCGTATTTCCGGTGATTTCGCTGAAAGCGTTCGGCCTGATCCGCCATGACGGGGATCTTTCCAGCGCCCGCCGCGAGGGACTCGGCTTCCTGCTCGGGGTCATCGTCACCATGATGGTGCTGGCCGGAATATTACTGGCGGCGCGGGCCGGTGGCGCGGCGGTTGGCTGGGGCTTTCAGCTTCAGTCGCCGCTGGTGATTGCCCTGCTGGCGTTGGTCATTCTCGGCGCGGCGCTGAACCTGCTCGGCGTGTTTGAAGTCGGCTTATCGCTCCAGCGCGCGGGGGAAATTTCCCTCGGACGCGGGGCGTTTGTACGCTCGGCGCTGACCGGGGCACTGGCGATCATCGTCGCCACGCCGTGCTCGGCCCCCTTCATGGCGAGTGCTATCGGCTACGCGCTGGTTCAACCTCCGGCCGTTTCCCTGGCGATATTCTTTGCGCTGGCGCTGGGATTTGCCGCACCGTTTACGCTGATTTCACTGTTCCCGGCGCTGGCCAAACGTCTGCCGCGCCCTGGGGCGTGGATGAACACCCTCAAACATGCGTTAGCGTTCCCGATGCTGGGGGCGTTTGCGTGGCTGGTGTGGGTGTTGGCGCAACAGGCGGGTACCACGGCGCTCGGCACTCTGCTGGCTGGTTCGGTGGCGCTAAGTTTCGCCGCCTGGCTGTACGGGATTGCCCAGCGTCGGCATCTCGCCGGACGCGGTTATCGGGTGATGTACGCCGTCACCGCCGCACTGCTGGTTGCAATTCTGCTGCCGCTCCCGGGCGTGATGAAACCAGTTGAAACCGTCGAAACCACCGTCAGCACCGCGCCAATCAAATGGACGCCGCAAACCGTGGCGGATCAGCGGGGGCACGGTAAAGCCATTTTCGTTAACTTTACCGCGTCGTGGTGCATCACCTGTCAGGTGAACGACAAAACCTCGCTGTCGACCCAGGCCGTGAAAGAGGCACTGGCGCGCACCGGCACGCTGTATATGGTGGCAGATTCGACTAAGTTTAATGCTGATGTCGATGACGCTCTCAGCCAGTTCGGTCAGGGTGGATTGCCGATGTACGTGGTGTATCCTGCCGACGGCGGCGCACCGAAAGTGTTGCCTCAGGTGTTGACCCCGAGCATTGTGGTCAACGCCCTTAATCAGGCGGCCGGGAAAAAGGCGTGATCTCCGCAGCAGCGGCGCGCCAGACCGTTCCGGCGTCAAGCAGCAAGGCGGAATATGGGTAAGGTGGAAGTCCCGCGCGATGCGTGGCCCGCGTTTATGGCGCGCGCCCAGGCAGGTGACCGGCAGGCGTATACGCAGCTGTTGCAGACGCTGGTGCCGGTCATCCGCGCGATAGTCCGCAAACAGGTGGACGACGAGGTGCTGACCGAAGACGTGATTCAGGACGTGCTGCTCACCCTGCATCGGATCCGTCATACCTACGATCCCGCCAGCCCTTTTCTGCCGTGGCTGATGGCGATTTCGCAGGCCCGCGCCATTGATGCCCTGCGCCGTCGCGGGCGTCGCGACCGAAGGGAAGTGGTTGAGGATGAGGCAACGCTGAACGTGCCCGACAATGCGCTGGCCCTCAAGACTGAAATGCTGGACGTCGGCGAGGAGCTGGACGGCTTTTTAAACCAGCTGCCCGCCCGCCAGCGGCAGCTGGTGGAACATGTGCATTTGCAGGAAATGAGCCTCGCCGAAGCCGCTCAGGCCAATAATCTGACGGTCGGCGCGGTCAAATCGCTGCTACACCGGGCGTTGAACAATCTTCGTCGTTATGGAGCCCATCATGGACAGTCATGAGGCGTTAATCGAAAAACTCAGCCGTGGCGCGGCCCCTGTGAAACGCGCTCTGCCGGTACGCTGGCGCGTGGCGAGTTGGATACTGCTGGCCCTGCCTGCGGGCGCCCTGACGAGCCTGCTACTTCAGCGCACCGCCACCGACTGGTCACAACCGGGCGCTGCATGGGCGATGGCGCAGCTGGGGCTGGCGTTTACCATTGGATTGCTGGCGATCAATGCCGCATTCACGCTCAGCATTGCCGGACGCCGGCCGCTGAAAATGCGCTGGCTGATGGCGCTGGCGACGGTTTGGCTTGGGTCGGTGCTGGTGAATATCGGCCACCCGCCGCTGTCGGCCAGCAGCCTGCATGATACCCACTGCTACACGTTTATGGTCACGGTCAGCGTGCCGATGGTGGCACTGGTCATTGGCTATCTGCGCAGGACCCGCACGCTAAACCCACTGCGCAGCCTGGCGCTTTCCGGCACCGGCGTGGCGGCTATGGCGCTCTCGCTGCTGACGTTCTGCCATCCGGTGCATCTGCACCCGGAAGATTTTCTGATGCACCTCGCGGCGATTGTCACCATCGTCGGTGCAACGATGGCGCTTGGCTGGCGTTGGGTTAGCGCTTACTGAGTGCCAAACGCGCCGCGAACAGCAGGAACGCGGCGCCGGTTGCGCGATCCATCCATTTCACCACCGCCGGTTTTTTTAGCACATCCGCCGTATAGCCCGATGCCACAATCAGCGTCAGCGACCACAATGTCCCCAGACAGACGTGAATTGAGACCAGCAGGAAGGTCCAGACAATCGGCGAGTGCCCGACAGGAATGAACTGCGGCAGAAACGAGACGTAAAACACGCCCATCTTTGGGTTCAGCACATTGCCCAACATTCCGCGCAAAAACCAGTTACTACTGCGCACATCGCCTTCAACCTGCAAGGTAAAACGCTGTCGCGGGCGCAGCAGCAGCTGAATACCCAGCCAGCACAGATATGCTGCTCCGCACCATTTCAGCACCGTATATGCCAGCTCCGAGGTAATCCCCCCGAAAAACCGGTGTGTTTATAAGTAGAATTTTCTCGTAATCTGAACCGGGGAGACCTCTATGAAAAAATCACGTTTTACCGACAGCCAGATCATGGCCATTCTTAAGCAAGCTGAG